>NZ_JBEXQW010000007.1:84446-219058 GCF_040612775.1 Streptomyces sp. NPDC006339 | reverse complement strand
CCCTCCCTGCGGGGGGCGGCCGTCTCGTCAAGGGTCGCCACGAGCTGGGCATACCGGGGGTCTGACCACCTGTCATCCATACGTCCACTGTAGAAGCGGCAAGCCTGGCTTGACCCAGCTTCCACCGAGATCCACCCGAGACCGCCCCGGCCGGCCGTCCCCCGGCCGGGGCTACCGCACCAGCTCGGCGAGCGGTACGCCGATGACGTCGGCGATGAGCAGCAGCGTGTCGAGGGTCGCGGAGGCGTGGCCCTGCTCGATGCGGTTGTAGCCGGCGCGGTCCATCGGGATGGCGAGCGCCACCCGCTCCTGGGTGAGGTTGGCGTGGAGCCTGGCTGCCCGGATCTGGTCGCCGATTTGGCGTCGGCGGTCACGGACCCAGTCGGGCGGTGGGGCGGAGCGTGGCACGTGCTCCACGCTCACGGGACCAAGATCGAAATTCTGTAGGCCAAACCCTACATTGCATGATCATGAGGACGTGGGGTACAAGAGCGGAATACCCCACTCCCCTTGCTCCCGGCAGCCGACTGCCGGGACTCGCAGCGGTCGACTCTCCTGCACGAGGTCCCCCCGCCCAGATGGCGGAGCCGCTGCGGGGCGTCGCCCCGGGGGCCTACGATGGCACCTGGGGCGACGTCGTTCTACAGGGCGACAGGATCCGGCCGAAACAAGGCCCCGGGATAGGCCAAGTGCCTTCCATTAGATAGGCGCAGCGGCGCCTGCATAAACGCAGGTTAGGACAGAGCTCACTGCCCAATACCTTCTAAGCACTTGGCCGCAGGTTCGAGTCCTGCCGGGGGCGCAAGATCGAAGACCCTCCTTCGGGAGGGTCTTTTTGCTGGTCAGAGGCAGTTTTCGCGTTCGCCGCAGGGCGTCGGACACGCTCCCGAGAACCACGGGAGGTGTCCGGCGGTGTCCGGCGGTGTCCGGCGGTGTCCGGCGGTGTCCGCTGTTACCCGGTTCCTGCGGGTGGCTGCGGAGAATACGCGGTGGAGTTCTCAGACAGCCTCGGGCCCGGCCGGATGCGGTAGCGCACCCGCGTCCTCGATGCGCTTCTTCAGGTCATCGAGCTGACCGTTGACGCGGCGGGCGTAGGTCGCGAGCAGTACCGGCACGCTGTCGCCCGCCCACTCCGCCACGGTCGCGGGCGGCACGCCGACGTTCAGCCAGTTGGTCAGACACGTATGGCGTAGGTCGTACACCCGACGGGCGAGGGGGGACTCGAATTCGTGCGCCCCGAGCACTTCCTTTCGAGCGCTGCGCCACGCTCGCCGAATGACGGACCCGGCGAGCATCCCGCCCTTTTCTCCCTGAATCAGGAGATCATCCGGTTTGAGCTCTTCCTTCTCGATATGGGCACGCGGAATCCGGGTCAGCGCGGGTCGGCAGGGCACATCGTTGCGGAGAACGTGTGCAGCCGCCGGCCGCCCCGTGGCCTCCGGTCCCGGATGTGGTCGACGAACTGCTACGGCTTCGGGGCGAGTCGTTCGACCGCGACGAGGGCGGCGTCGTCGCCGAGGTGGCCGCCGGCGTAGGTCTGGAGGTCGGCGCGCAGGTGGGCGAGGAGGGTCGGCGGGTCGGCGTCGGCCCAGGCCGTGAGGCGCTCGGCCAGGGGGTAGAAGGCGCGTGAGCGGTCGCGGGCTTCGACGACGCCGTCGGTGTAGAGCAGGAGCACGTCGCCGACGTCGAAGGGGAAGGTCTCCACGGTCACGTCGGACGAGAGGATGTCCGACAGGCCCAGCGGAGGGCTCTCGTCGGCCGGTTCGAGGGGGATCACCCGGCCCTGCCTCAGGAGCAGCGGTGGTGGGTGTCCGCGGTTCACGAGCCGTACCACCGGTTCGTGATCGGGGATGTCGAGCACCAGGGCGGTGACGAACGCCTCGTTCGCGTCCTCGGCGGCCGCCGCCCCGGACCTGGGGCCCGTCTCCGCACCGCCCTCGCCGGCGGCCGCGACCTCGTCCGCCGAGCCGACCCCCTCCTCCAGGTGCCCGATCAGTTCCGGCAGCTCGTGCTCGCGGCGGGCGGTGACGCGGAAGGCGCCCAGGACGAGGGACGCCTCGCTGATCGCGTCGAGGCCCTTGCCCCTCGCGTCCCCGATCAGCAGCCGGGTCCCGGACGCCGTACGCGCCGCCGCGTACAGGTCGCCGCCCATCTGCGCCTCCTCCTCCGCCGCCAGGTAGACGGAGGCGATGTGCAGCGGGCCCGCCCGGTGCGGGAGGGGGCGCAGGACGACGCTCTGGGCGGCCTCGGCGATGGAGCGCAGGCGCGTCACCCGGTTCTCGTCCTGCTCGCGCAGATACGCGAAGAAGCTCACGATGACCGAGATCAGGATCAGCGCGATGATCTGGTAGGTGTGGTTGAGGTCCGTGAGCCGCGTCCGCACGACCGCCACCACGGCCTGGGCGAGCACCGCGACCGCCCCCACGAAGGCCGTCATGCGCGGCCCCGCGAACGAGGCCGTCACCGCGGGCGCGGCGATCAGGAACGGCCCCAGGTGCACCTCGGGCGGCGACAGGATGTCCACCACCGTGACCGTCGCGATCAACGCGAAGGGCGCGGCGAGCAGCAGCCGTCCGCCGCGCCGGGAAAGGCGGGGGACGAAGGCTCGTCGGCGGGGGCCCATGGAAAAGGCATACCGCAGGTCGTGAGGGATGTCCTGCTGCCGAGCCGTCGCGAGGTCACACGTCGGTCAACCCGCTGTCGGCGTGAGGAGGATCTGCGCCGCCGAGGTGACGTTGTCCGCCCGGACGGCCCGGGCCATCGCCTCGCGCGCCAGGTCGGCGGGGGTGTGCGGAGGGATGACGAGGAGGGCGAAGTGGTCCTGGTCCCCGCGCGTGATCAGGACGGTGTCGTCACCGACGGGGTACGAGTCGAGCCGGACGACCCGGTCGCCGACGACCAGGCGGGTGGGGACCTCCTCCCACGCGTCGGTGTCCAGGCCGATCCTGGTCACGGGACCGAGGTACGCGGTGAGGGCCTCGATCAGCGCGGGGAGCTCGTCGGCGACGTGCCGGGAGCGGGGCCACCAGGCCCCGTCGAGGACGCCTTCGCGGGACTGGGTCGTCCGGAGGCGGAGGACGGCCGTCCCGGGACGGACCGCGCGGTGGACCTCGTCGGGGAGGAGCCGGGAAGAACGGGGGTCGGCGGATGCGGCCATGATCGGTTCGCCCTGTCTGTATGCGGTGCGACGGCACCCGTGCGCAGCGTCCTCGACGCCGGAGCGGTTGGTTCGGCGCTCTGCCACCGTGCCTCCCACGGTACTCCCCCGAGGCCCCGCAACCGCCCCTGATCAGGGCGGACTCGCCGTGATCAGGCGGCCTCGCCGGGCCCCCGGCCCGCACGCCGGAAGGCGCGGGGGCGCGGGAAGGGGGCGCGTGCGCCTCGCACCCCGTCGAGAGGCGCGGCGGCCGCTGGACGAGACCCCGCCCGCGCCCCCATCCGTGGGCAGACTCCGTGGGTAGACACCTGATGTGAACACGACGCTCGACACTCCCCGCATCGCGCGGCTCCTCCAGGAGGGGGTCCGTGCCCAGGTCTACCCCGGGGCCGCCTGGGCCGTCGGCGACGCCCGCGGGCCCCTGGCGGACGGCGCCGTCGGGGTCCTCTCCCCGGCACCGACCCCCCGGCCGGACTCCGGCCCACGCCTCACCCCACGCCTCACCCCGGGCCCCACCCCTGCCCCCGACCTCGCCCTCACTCCCGCCCCCGGCCCCGGCCCCGCTCCGGCTCCGGCTCCGGCTCCCGGCGGTCAACCCACCCGTCCCGACACCCTCTTCGACCTCGCGAGCCTCACCAAAATCATCGCGGTGTGGCCGGTCGTCGGCACGCTCGTCGAGGCCGGCAAGCTCGAACTCGACGCGCCCCTCGGCTCCTTCTGGCCCGAGGTCACCGGACATCCGCTGGGCGACGTCACCCCGCTCCAGCTCCTCACCCACACCGCGGGCCTGCCGCTGCGCGCCAACCTCCGCGCGCTGTACGGCACCGATCCGCAGGACGTACGGGACGGGGTGCTGCGCGAGCCGCTGCGGCGGCGCCCCGGAGAGGCCGTCGAGTACACCGACCGGGCCGCGCTGATCCTCGGCTATCTCGCCGAGCACCTCACCGGCCTGCCGCTCGCCCGGCTCGCCGCCGGCCGGGTCTGGGAGCCGCTGGGGATGACGGAGACCCGCTTCGGGCCGCTGCCGGAACCCCTGGCGGCCCGCTGCGCACCGACGGAGTACGACGAGGAGACCGGCACCCATCTGCGCGGCACCGTGCACGACTTCTCCACCCGGCTGCTCGGCGGCTCCTGCGGGATCGCGGGCGTCTTCTCCACCACCGGGGACCTGGGCCGTTTCCTGCGGCGGGTGCTCGACCCGGTGCGGCCGCCGTTCGGGCCCGAGTGGGTCGCGGCGTCCCTGCGCGCCCGCACCGGCGAACTGGCCCCGGTTCGCGGCCTCTTCTGGCATCTCGCGCCCGGCACGGCGTTACGGGACGACATCTGGGTGCATTACGGCTTCACCGGCACCGGCATGTGGGTCAGCCCCTCGCGGGGCCGTTGGGCGGTGCTGCTCACCAACAAGCTGTACCTCACCCGCGCCACCGGCCCGGTGACGGCGGTCCGCGACGCGTTCCGGGAAGCGGTGTTCGCCCCGTTGTGACCGGAAGCTTCCGGACTCGTTGCACGCCGTAAACGATGGCGATCAGGTAGGCGAGGAGGCGCGAGGGTGGGCGACGAGCGGGCGGTACTGGTCGAGGAACCGGTCAGGCAGCGAAGCGAGAGGCCGGCGACCGAGGCGGGCGGGAGGCCGGCCGAAGGGCACCCGGCGGAGGAGAGAGCGAGGCCGGCCGAAGGACATCGCTCCGATGGGCGTCCGGCCGAAGGAGGCGTCCTGTTCCTGGACGACGCGGCGGACGTACGGCGGGCGGCGGAGGACCTGGACGCGGGGTGCGCGGTGGTGCACGGCTTCGCCGGCCTCTACGCGCTGACCGCCCGCGCCGACCCGGAGGTCGTCGCGCGCGTCCGCCGGATGACGGGCGACCCGGGCGGCCCGTACGGTCCGGCGGGCGGTGTCACCACCGTGCCGTCCGCCCTCACCGGCCTCTTCGACTGGACCAGACTGCCCGCCGAACTGCCACGACGGCAGGTGTGGTCGCTGATGGAGGAGCTGTACGAGCTCGGCCCCATCGGCCTCCTGGGTCCGGCCGCCGACCGGCTGCCCGCCCATGTCACCTGCGAACGGGACGGGGTGACGGCCGTCCAGGCGGTCTCGCCCGGGCGGCACTGTCCGTCGAACGACTTCCTCAGCGCGGCCCTGGACCGGACCGGTGCGGAGTTCCTGTTCACCACCTCGGCGAACCGAGCGGGCGAGCTCCCCCACTGGCGGGCCGACGCGGTCGCCCGGGACCTCGGGCACGAGCCGGGGGTACGGGTCCTGGCGCACGCCGACGACGACGCGGCGCGGCGGCGGTACCCGCACCACGCCCCGGTGGCGGTGAGCGTGGTCTCATTCCACCGTGGAGCGGGGTACGGCCGGGCCGGGCTGCCGGCGCTGACCCTGGAACGGCAGGGCTCCCTGTCGGCCGAACACCTCCGTTCCGTCGCGGCGAACCACGGCTTCGCGCTCCACCTCGCCCCCGGGGCCACCGGCACCCGCCCGGCGCCCCGCCCCTATGTGCCGTCCTCGCCGCCGCCCCGTCCGTGACATCCGTGCCACCCGTGACATCCGTGCCACCCGTGGCATCCGTGGCACCCGTGGCATCCGTGCCGGGGCGACGTTCCTAGGACGCCGCGCGCCTCAGCCGGCCCCGACGAGTTCCACGCCCAGCCACACCGCGCCGAGGCCCGCGGCGATGCCGCCGACCACGTTCGCCGCCGCGTAGGCCCGTGCCCCCGTCTCGTACAGCTTCAGGGTCTCGTACGAGAAGGTGGAGTACGTGGTCAGGGCGCCGCACAGGCCCGTGCCCAGCAGCAGTCCGGCGCGGGCGGAGGCCACGCCGGTGAGGAGGCCGAGCGCGAAGGACCCGACGACGTTCACGACGAACGTGCCCCAGGGGAAGACGGAGGCGTGGCGGGCCTGGACGGCACGGTCGGTGAGATAGCGCAGGGGCGCGCCGACGGCGCCTCCGGCGACGACGAGCAGCCAGTTCACTCCCGCGGCTCCCGGCGCCCGTACCGTACGAACGCGCACGGGTCGGGCAGGACCGGGCCCTCCGTCACCGGCTCGCCGGGCTGCGGCAAGAACGCCCGGACACGCTCCTCGGTGTCGACGCTCAGGGCCGCGCGCAGCGCCGGGCCGGTGAGGCGTGTCATCCCCGCCTCCTCTCAGGGACGGCGCGGACGGCGGCGCGGGTGGTCACGACGGCCGCCCAGACGGCGGCGAGCGCGGTGAGCGCCGTCGCCGCCAGGTAGAGCAGGGCGCGCGGGACGTCGCCGGCGGCGAGCAGGCGCTGGGTGTCGAGCGCGTAGGTCGAGAAGGTGGTGAAGCCACCGCAGACGCCGGTGCCGAGGAAGGGCCGCAGGAGCGGGTGGGGCGGGGTGAGGGTCTCGGTGGCGAGGACCATCAGCACGCCGAGGGCCGCGCAGCCGGTCGCGTTGACGGTGAGGATCGTCCAGGGGAAGGCGCCGGCCGGGGTGGGCCAGGCGAGGGTCGCGGCGTAGCGGGCGGCGGCTCCGAGGGCGCCGCCGACGGCGACCACCCCCACGACCGGCACCTGCGCGCGGAATCCCATGCCACCAGGTTAGGGCGCGCCGCGTGCCGTGCCCTGACGGGGACGGCCCTGGTGGGGCGGGGTGATGAGCGAGGCGCACAGGCACGGCCCCCGGCCTGGGGCATTAACCGGAGTCCGGCCCGTGCTGCCTCACCCTGATGGTCCGGGCGCGGCGCCGCACGGGTCAAAGCCGGTCCGGCGAGTCTGTCAGATACCCCCCACGGGGATGCCACCGGAGCCCGCGGAAGGCGCCGCAGGCACGGGACGACGTGGGCCGTCGGAGGGGGCGGTGGTCCGGCCACCATCAGGCGGCCCAGACGGGTGCCGGGTACACCTCGTCCTCGCGGCGGCGGCGCGCGACCGTAGAGGTGCAGCGGGAGGGAGCCGCTCACCCCGTAGGGCAGGCCGTAGGGCAGGAGTGTCGTGAGTACATCCGTCGCAACGAGGTTCAGGACCGTCACCGCGCACCGGGACGCGGCCGCCGAGGACGTGTACGGCGAACTCTGCGCCGCGCTCTTCTCCGGATTTCCGCGCCGCGACCAGCGGCTGAAGGCCGAGCAGTATCTGCGCGGTCTGCTGACCGCGCAGGGCCGCAAGTCCATCCGCAACATCGCCGCGCAGATCGGCGGCCCGGCCGCCGAGCAGAGTCTGCACCACTTCATCTCCAGCTCCACCTGGGACTGGCGGCCGATGCGGGCCGAACTCGCCCGCTATCTCCAGCAGAACAGCAGCCCGCAGGCGTGGGTCGTGCGGCCGATGCCGATACCGAAGGCCGGACAGCACTCGGTCGGCGTCGACCGGCGCTTCGACCCCGAGCGGGGCCAGGTGTTCCGCGGACAGCAGGCGTTCGGCGTGTGGTTCGCCTCCGAGGAGACCAGCGTCCCGGTGAACTGGCGGCTCTTCCTGCCCGATCCGTGGGTCAAGGACCGCACGCGCCGCGACCGGGCGGAGGTGCCGGAGGGCGCCGGGGAGGAGACTCTGGAGGAGTGCGCGGTCAACGCGGCGCTCGACACGGCCCGCTGGCCGGAGGTGGCCCGCAAGCCGCTGCTGCTCGACATCCGCGGCGGCGCGGGCCGGGCGGCCCTGCACCGGCTGGCCCTCGCGGGCGTCCCGGTGGTCGCCCGGATCGGCACGGGCTGCCGGCTGACGGTCGCCGACCGCTCGCTGCCCGGCTTCGGCGCCGGACCGCTCACCGCGCTCCAGATCCTGGAGTCCCTCAAGGGGCTGCGCCGCCCGGTGAGCTGGGTGGACGCGGCCGCCGGGATGCGCACCTCGCGCACCTCCCTCGCCACCGCGGTCCGGGTCACCCTGCCCGTACCGGCGGGCGAGCGGCAGCGGCCGCTGCTCCTGCTCGGCGAGTGGGACGACCCGCGGCGCTCCCCGGCCCGGCTGTGGATCACGGATCTGACGGGCTCGTCGGTCGGTCCGCTGCTGCGGCTGACGAAGCTGTCCCGGCGGGTCGAGCGGGACTTCCGCGCGGTCGGTGAGGGCGCGGGCCTGCGGGACTTCGTTGGCCGCTCCTTCCGCGGCTGGCACCGTCACATCACGCTCGCCTCGGCGGCCCACGCGGCGACCGTCCTGGCCACGGACTGGGACGCGCCGTACGGGGCGGTCCACGACCGCTCGGCGAGCTGACCCCTCGTACCACTCGTCCCCCTCGTACCACTACGCGGGCCGGTGGGCGGGCGTGCCGGACGCTCGCCCCTCAGGGCCGACCAGGGCTGGGGCCCGGAAGTTGGGGCTTCCGGGCCCCGTACGTACGGGTGATCCGGGTGCGGTGGCGCCCATCGCCCGTGACGGCGGGCGTCAGTCGCTCAGCGGTCGCCGGTCGACGCCGCCGTCGCCGCCGAGGGGCGCGGGTCGCCCAGGGCCGCGCGGCGGCGGGCGAGGACGTCGCGGGTGCGCTGGAGGCGGAGGGCCAGTTGCACCTCCAGGACCTGGCCGGGCTTCTGCCACTCGGGGCCGAGGAGTTCCCCGATCCGCTCCAGGCGCCGCGAGACCGTGTTCGGGTGGACGTGCAGCGCCTCGGCCGCGTTGGTGGGGCTGGCTCCGGAGGCGAAGTACGCCTCCAGGGTGCGGGTCAGATCGGTGAACCGCTCGGCGTCGTAGTCCAGTACGGGTCCGATGGCCGACTCGATGAACCCGTCCACGTCGTGGTCGTCCGACAGCAGCAGCCCCAGGAAGCCCAGGTCGTCCACCGAGGCCGCCGCGCCCGTGCCGCCGAGCGCGCTCATCGCGTCCAGGCAGCGCATGGCCTCCTGGTACAGCCGGACCACGCTGTCCGGGCTCCAGCCGGGACCGGCCGCGCCGACCGAGACCGGGTGGCCGAGCAGCGGGGCGAGCTCGCCCGAGACGGCCTTCGCGGCGGCCGAGGCGTCCACGCCGGGCAGCAGCAGCACGATGCAGCCGCCCTGCACGGTCTTCAGCCCCGCCATCCGGTACGCGTACGAGGACGCCCACACCACCGCGCGGCCCTGCTCGCCGCCCTCCGGCCGGGCCACCACCAGGACGTGCGGCTTGCGCAGGTCGATGCCGAGGCGGCGGGCGCGCTGGGCGATCTGCTGCGGGGCGTGCTGCGGCTCGGCGAGCAGGTCGTCGAGCAGCTCGTCGCGGACCGGGCCCTCGGCGACGGCGGTGGAGCGCTGGATGAGGAGCAGGAAGGCGACGGACTGCGCCGCCAGTTCGAGCAGTCGCTCGTCCTCGCCGGTGAGCGGGGTCGCCGCGCGCACGACGATGACGCCCAGGTCCTCGGAACCGGCGATGACCGGCGCGACCCAGGTCCGCTCGTCGTCCGCGTGTCCCTCGTGTCCCTCGTGCCCCTCGTACCCCTCGTATGTCTCGTGCCTCTCGTATCCTTCGTGGCCGCCGCGTCCCGTGCGTACGGGCCGGCGGCCCGCGTGGGCGTCGAGCGATGCCTTGGCCACCGCCTCCTCGTCGAGGCCGGTGATCTCGCCGGTGGAGGCGAGCGTGCGGCCTCCCGGGTCGCGGATCAGGACGCAAGCGTCGAGGGCGTCCCCGGCGGCCTTGGCCACGTTGCTCAGATCGCCGCCGGCCAGGATCAGATTCATGATGCGGCGGTGCGCCTCGCCGATGTAGCGCATCCGGGTGAGCGTGGTGCGGGCGCGGGAGCTGTCCCGTTCGAGCTCGGTGACCTCGGCGCGGGTCTGGTCGAGCAGGCCGGCCTTCTCCGTGGCGACGGCGGCCAGGTCGGCGAGCGAGGTGAGCAGGCCGAGCTCGCCCGCCGTGTACCGGCGGGCCCGGCGATCGGCGCCGTAGAGCAGGCCGAGGACCGTGTCGCCCGCGCGGAGCGGCACGACGACGACCCCGCGGAGGCCCTCGTCCCGCACCACCGCGTCGACGGCGGGCGTGTGGGCGAAGCGCTCGTCCGCCAGGTAGTCCTCGGTCCAGACGGGGGCGCCGAGGACGTGCACGAGTCCGCCCAGCCCGTCCTCCTCGAACGCGCCGGGGCAGTCGACCGGCCCGGTGCCGGCGAGGGCGCCGTCGGTGCCGTGGACGATCCGGACGCCGTGCGTGCCGCGCAGGGTGACACAGGTCAGGTCGAGGTCGAGAAGGCGCCGGGCCCGGCGGGCGATGCTCCGCAGCAGGCCGTCCAGGTCGTACGGGAGGGTCAGGTCACGGGCGGTGTCGGCGAGGGCGTCGAGGCCGGCCTCGCGCTGTTCGCGGCGGGCCTGGGAGTGACGGACACCGGTGGCGAGGTGGACGGCCCGCTCCAGGCGGGCGAGTTGGGGTTCGGGAAGGTCGTCCGCGCGGGCCTTGTCGAGCAGTTCGGCGAACCGCTCCTGCGGTGCCTGCTGGGCGAGCAGTTCCAGCACGGCGAGCGCGTCGGCGCTCCCGCTCGCGTCCGCGCCGTGGTGGGACATTCCTCAACTCCCGCTGCTGAGCAGAACCGGGCGCCGCAGTGGAAACCCGTACCGCTGGCCGAAACTAGATCGGGTGGCGACGACGGTCAACGGTGAGATCGACCACTTCGTTCCCGTCATATCCACTCCCGCTCCTTTCCGCCCCTTGCACCCCTGGCGCCCCTTGCGTCCCCAGCAGCCCTTACACCCCTTGTGCCTCTTGCGCCCCTTGTGCCCCTTGCATTCGCCGCACCGCCCCCTCGCGCCCCCGGAATCAGGCGGACGCACCGGCGGGGACGGCCGCGGTGGGCTGTGCGGCGGTGGTGTACGTGGCCGCCGCACGGGACGGCGGCGCGAGGCGGGGAGTCCGGGACCAGGAGGCGTGGGGCTGCGCCGGTACGCGGGGGCGCGCGGCGTCCCGTACCGTCAGGAGCGAGCGGTGGAGGCGGCGCAGACGCGCCGAGGGCTCGCGGCCGCCGTCACGCTGCAGCGCCACGCAGAGTCTTCGGAAGGTCTCCAGGGCGTCGTCGGTGCGGCCGGAGCGCAGCAGGGCGACCATGAACTGGGCGTGCAGCGACTCGTTGACGGGGTGCCGGGCGGTGAGCACCGCGAGCTCGGGCACCATCTCGGCGTGCCGGCCGAGGCCCAACTGCGCCTCCACCCACTGGTCGAGCACGCTGAGCCGGGACGCCTCCAGGCGCTCGATCTCGGCGCGCAGGCGCGGCCCGGCGTCGACACCGGCGTACGGCTCGCCCTGCCAGAGGGCGAGGGCCTCGCCGAGGCGGAGCGCGGCGCGCGGGAGGTCGCCCGCTTCCATGGCCCGGTATCCGGCGCCGGCCGCCCGCTCGAACTGCCACACGTCATGGGAGCCGCCGCCGGTGTCCAGGCGGTAGCCGCCGGACTGGGCGGCGAGCACGGTCTCGGCGGTGCGTCCGTCGCCG
The DNA here is from genome assembly GCF_040612775.1 of Streptomyces sp. NPDC006339. NCBI lineage: Bacteria > Bacillati > Actinomycetota > Actinomycetes > Kitasatosporales > Streptomycetaceae > Streptomyces > Streptomyces sp. NPDC006339. The sequence continues at coordinate 207,567 of NZ_JBEXQW010000007.1, read as the reverse complement.
CCGTCCCGGCCGCCGTCCCGGCCGCCGGGCAGCGCCGCGGCGATCTGGGACCGCAGTCCGAGGATGTGGGAGTGGAGTTCGGCCCGCGCTCCGCGCGGTGCGCCGGACGGCCACACCTCCTCCATGAGGACGGAGACCGGGACGATCTGGTCGGCACCGGCGGCGAGCAGGGCGAGCAGTTGTCGCGGCGCGGCGGCGGTCGGGGTGACCGACACCCCGTTCTCGCGCACCGAAAGTCCCCCCAGGATCCGGACGTCCACCTTGCCCCCTCAGCTCTGCGCACGGGATGACCCTGGACGATTAGAAAAGAGACCGCCGTGCATGTCAATAAGAAACCGGGCGGTACGGAAAGACTGGACCCTGCGGACGGAAATATTGCCCCGCTTGTCCCGGTTCAGGGCCATCAAGAGAGCGTAAGCGGTGAAGGAAACGTACCCGTGCATCCACTTAGTGGACCCACGGGTATGCTTTGGGGGTCGTTTTCAGGCAGCCGTGCGGGTGGCTTCCGGCCAGCGGTATCAACAAACCAGCACGGCGGTTTTGTTTGGCCTCATCATGCCGCCTCGGGCGCGCGTACTCCAGAGGGCGTGGGGAGGCGCGGGGCGGTGGAGGAGCGGCGGAGGAGCGCCGTAGGGGCACGGCAAGGGCCGCCCGGACGCCGTCAGGCGGGGGCGCCAGCAGGCCGTCAGGCGTGAGGTCAGACGTGAGGTCAGGAGCCGGCGTCAGGAGCTGGCGTCAGGAGGCGACGCCAGGAGGCGGCGTCAGAAGCCGGCGTCAGGAGGCGGCGTCAGGAGGCGGCGTCAGGACGCGACTTCCTCCGAAGGGACGCCGTCCGCCGCCGCCCCGAGGCCGAGCGCCCGGGCGCCTCGGCCCGGTTCCAGGTCCAGCATGGTGAGCACCGAGGGCACCACGATGCTGGGAAGTAAGTGGTGGTAGAGCGCCGAGGCCCAGCGCTCCAGGGACGACCGGTCGCCCTCCAGGGCGTGGGTCATCAGGTTGAGGCCGGCGTAGGCGCCCACGACGAGCGGGGCCACCTCCTCCGGGTCGGCGTGCGGCAGCAACTCGCCGCGCTCCTTGGCCTCGTTGAGCAGCCGCAGGTTGATCTCGGTCCACTCGCGGTACGGGCCGCTGCGGTTGAGGTCGTGCGCTCCCTGGTCGAGGGTCAGCCGCACGCTGCCGCTCAGCACCCGGTCCCTGGTCAGCCGGTACGCGAAGACCATGCCGACGTCGACGAACTCCTGCACCTTGGAGATCTGCGGCGGCGCCGTGGGCACCACCGACACCTGGGCATCGATCACCGCGTGCGCGAGGTCTTCCTTGGAGTCGAAGTGGAAGTAGAGCGCGCCCTTGGTCACCTGGGCCAGTGCCAGGATGTCGGACAGCTTGGCGGCCTCGTATCCCCGCTCGTCGAAGACGGCGGCGGCCGCCTCCAGGATCGCCTTGCGGGTGCGGATCGCCCGATCCTGCTTCGCCATGGGAGTCACGTCCCTCTCATCGCCCGAACCGGCATCCCGGTGGCAGAAAACAAACCTAGGGGTACCTATTTTCCGGCAGGCTGGAAGATACCCGAAGCCTTGTTCGCAGAGAACCCGAGCATCTCACCTGTCGAACCAGCATGCCTTTGACCAGCGGCTTTGACAGCACGGCCCCGTACGAGAACGTCAGGTCGGGGCCTCCGACCCCGCCTGACGAGCCGTCCGCCGGTCGGCCGATGTCACTCTGGGCTACGGGAAAACCGACCCGGCGGTCGCGTCGGCCGGGGCTCAGGCGGAGGCGACGGCCGAGGCGGTGAGCAGACCGAAGGCCGCCAGGACCAGCAGCGTGCGGACGCGGTGGAAACCGTTCCAGCGCTTCTCGAAGGCCGCCCGGACGGCGGCCGGCGGCTCGTCCCTCGCCTCGGTGGCGGCGAGGGCGTTGTTGAGCGGGACGTTGCCGCCGACGGTCACCAGATGGTTCGCCACCGCGCACACGAGCCCGGCCACGACCAGCCAGCGCTGGGTGTCGGTCCGCCCGTCGACGGGCACGAACAGGGCCGCCGCCGGGAAGGCGACGACCCCGAGGAAGACCAGCAGGAACACCGGCCTCGGCACGTACGCGTTGATCCGCCGCATGGCGCGGACGAACTCCTCGTCCGTCAGCCGGGCGAGCGCGGGCATCACACCGGTCTGGAAGATCAGCATGAACCCGGCGTAGAGCCCGGTGGAGACGACGGCGAGAGCGAGCAGCAGGGCGGCCATGGGCACCATGATGGCCGATCAGCCCGCGTACGGGTCGGGGTCGGGATCGGTGGCGGGATCGGTGGCGGCGGAGCCGGCATCGGGTGCGCCCAGGCCGTCGGCCCGGCGGATCGCCTCCGCCAACTCCCGTACGGACGCCGAGCGCGCCCGTTCGGCCAGCGCGCCCGCCCGCGCGGCGAGGCCGGACAGGGCGGGCGCGCCCGGCACGGATCCGCCGCGCAGCCGGTCGGCGAAGTAGGCGGCGATGGCGGTCAGTTGGAGGCTGTCGTGGCCGTCGCCCCAGATCGGTGCGGCCAGCGCGGCGGTGTCCACCGTGCCGGAGCGTTCGTGCGGGGCGCGGGTGGCCGGGTCGAGCCAGCGGACCGTGGCGGTGGCGACCCGCCCGCTGGCGCCCGGTCGCAGCTCGACCGCGTACAGCGCCGTCACCGTGTGCCCGGCGCCGATCTCGCCGCCGTCGACCCGGTCGTCGCGGAAGTCCTCGTCGGCGACCTCGCGGTTCTCGTATCCGATCAGGCGGAAGCGCTTCACGGTCTTCGGGTCGAACGCGACCTGCGCCTTGGCGTCGCGGGCGCGCAGCTCGACGTGGCCGGGCAGTTGGTCGACGAAGACCTTGCGGGCCTGGCCGGGGGTGGAGACGTACGTGGTGGTGCCGTCGCCCTTGTCGGCGAGCTTCTCCATGAAGGCGTCGCCGTACTCGCTGCCGACGCCGACGCCGAAGAGGGTGATCCCGTACGCGCGGCGCTCCTCGTCGATCCGTTCCAGGATGCCCTCGGCGTCGGTGTCGCCGGTGTTGGCGAGGGCGTCGGAGAGCAGCACGACCCGGTTGGTGGCGCCCTTGCGGTGTCCTTCGACGGCCACGTCGTAGCCCGTGCGGACGCCCGCCTCCACGTTGGTGGAGCTGCTGGTCGCGAGGGCGTCGACGAGGTCGTGGAGGCGCTCGCGGTTGCCCTCGACCCGGGTCATGGGGAGGACGGTCTCGGCCTTGGAGCTGAAGGTGACGAGGGCGACGGAGTCGTCGTCGCGGAGCCGGTCGGCGAGCAGCCCGAGGGACTCCTTGACCAGGTCGAGCCTGCCCGGCTCGGCCATCGAGCCGGAGACGTCGACGACGAAGGTGAGGGCGGCGGGCGGGCGTTCCCCGTCGCTCGGCCGGGTCGCGAGCCCGACCCGCACCAGCGACCAGCCGGCCGCGTCCGAGCGGGCGCCGTCGACGGTGACGCTGAAGCCGTTGTCCTTCGGCCGCGGATAGTCGGGCCGGAAGCTGTTGACGAACTCCTCGGGCCGTACGTCGGCCGGGTCGGGCAGCCGGCCCTCGGCGAGGGCGCGGCGGGCGTAGCCGTAGGAGGCGGTGTCGACGTCGAGGGCGAAGGTGGAGAGCCGGTCGGGGGCCTCGGCGGCGCCGGGAGCCCGCGACGCGGTCGGAGGTGCGGCCCCGTCGGGAGCGGCCCGGTCGGGCGCGGCGCGGTCGGGCGCCCCGTGGTCGGCTCTCGCACCGGTGTGGCGGTCGGAACCGGCGGCGCAGCCGGTGAGCAGCAGGGCGCCGGCGAGCAGCCCCGCGCCGATCCTTCGCTTCATGAGCATCTCCCCCTTGGTGTACCGCACGTGTGAATGTGACGTTCGGGAGCGCCGGATGGAGCAGACGAAGGGGTTGCGGAAGGGTCTCGATGCGGCAACGGCGGCGGGGGCACGCCGTAGTGGCAGGGACTCGCCAGCTTTGTCAACAGGGGTTGTCACCGTACGGAGTCACGTGCGTACATGGAGTGGCACACCGATCGGGCGGGGGTGGTCAGCGGTGACAGAGACTGCGGGCTCCGTGATGCTCGCCCGATCGGCGATGGGCCGCGCCGGCCCGGAGCCGCAGCGTCCTCCCGGGCGCCCGGTCCGCGGCACCCGCCGGGTCAGCGCGGCCCTTGCGGGCCTGGCCGCCTCGGCCCGGCACGAGCTGTTGACCTTCGACGACCCGACCGCCTCCGTGTCGCGTGCGATCCCCGAGCCGTTCCTGGAGTTGGCGGGAGCGTGCATGCGGGCGGCGGCGGAGCGGGCGGGCGAGGTGCGCCGGATCGTGCCGCGTCACGCGGTGCCGCATGTGGCGGGGGCGGTGCGGGTGCCGGGGCGGGCGCGGGTGGCCGACTCCATCCCGTTCAAGATGATCCTCGTCGACCGCACGGTCGCGGCCGTCCCCCTGGACCTCGAGCTCCACTACAACGGCCTTCTCCTGATCCGCGACCCGGTCGTCGTCCAGGCCCTGGTCCGCGCCCACCACACGGCCTGGGACACGAGCCAGGAACTCGTGGGCCTCACGCCCCCGTCCCCCGACCTCCCCCCACAACTCCGCCCGGTCCTCGAAGCCCTCCTCGCCGGCCTCACCGACGAGACCGCCGCCACCCGCCTGGGCATCTCCCCGCGCACCTACAGCCGCCGGGTGGGCGAACTGATGTCGGCCCTGGGCACGACGAGCCGCTTCCGCGCGGGGGCGGAAGCGGCTCGAAGGGGGTGGGTGTGAGGGCGAGGCCCCGTCAGGACACGATGTCCTTCCGTGCGAAGCCGCGGAAGGCCAGCGCGAAGAGGATCAGGGCGTAGGTGACCGAGATCGCCGTGCCCTTGGCCATGCCCGACCACTCCAGGTGGGGCTGGAGGGCGTCCGCCCAGGCGAACTGCCAGTGGGCCGGGAGGAAGGCGCGCCAGTCGCCGAGGGCGGTGACGGCGTCCAGGACGTTGCCGAGGATGGTGAGACCGACGGCGCCGCCGACCGCGCCGAGGGGGGCGTCGGTGCGGGTGGAGAGCCAGAAGGCGAGGGCGGCCGTGACGAGTTGGGAGACGAAGACGAAGGCGGTCGCGAGGGCGAGGCGGAGGAGGGCGTCGCTCGCGGTCAGGGAGCCGCCGGTGGGGAGTCGCAGGGGGCCCCAGCCGTAGGCGACGGTGCCGGCGGCGAGGGCGATCAGCGGGAGCAGCAGGATGGCGGCGGCGCTGAAGGCGAGGGCCACGGCGAGTTTGGACCACAGCAGCCGGGCGCGGGGCACGGGTGCCGCGAGCAGGTAGCGCAGGGAGGACCAGCCGGCCTCCGAGGCGACCGTGTCGCCGCAGAACAGGGCCACCGGGATCACCAGCAGGAAGCCCGCCGAGACGAAGAGGCAGGTCGCGGCGAAGTTGGCGCCGGAGGCGGTCGCCGTGTCCATGAGGGTGATCCGGCCGTTGCGCGCGCCGTCCGGGGAGCCGCCGATGGCGAAGGCGACGATCAGGACGAAGGGCAGGGCGGCCAGGATCAGGCCCATGACCAGGGTGCGGCGGCGCTTGAGCTGGCGCAGGGCCTCCACGCGCAGCGGGAGGGTGCGGGCGGGCGCGTATCCGGGCGCGGTCGCGGCGACGGCGGTCATGCGGTCTCTCCGATCAGGGTCAGGAACGCGTCCTCCAGGCGGCGGTGCGGGCCCACCCCGGTGACCGGCACGTCCAGGCGGACGAGTTCGCCGATCAGGGCGGTGGCGTCGGGGAGACCGGCGGCCTCCAGGCGGACGAGCAGGCCGCCGTCCACGCGTACGGCGCCGAGCTTCTCCACGACCGCGTCCGGCACCGGGCCGCCGAGGGTGACGAGCAGGGTGTCGCCGGAGCCGGTGATCTCCTCCACCGGGCCCGCCTGGACCAGGCCGCCGCGGTCCATCACCACGAGGTGGGTGCAGGACTGTTCGACCTCGGCGAGCAGGTGGCTGGACACGATGACGGTCCGGCCGCCCGCCGCGTAACGGATCATGACCTCGCGCATCTCGCGGATCTGCGGCGGGTCGAGGCCGTTCGTCGGCTCGTCCAGGATCAGCAGATCCGGCAGGCCGAGCATGGCCTGGGCGATGGCGAGCCGCTGCCGCATGCCCTGGGAGTAGGTGCGGACGGCGCGTTCCAGGGCGCCGCCCAGATTGGCGATCCGCAGCGCCTCGTCGATGTGGGCGTCCTCGGCGGGGCGGCCGGTGGCCTGCCAGTAGAGCTCCAGGTTCTCCCGCCCGGACAGGTGGGGCAGGAAGCCCGCGCCCTCGACGAAGGCGCCGACCCGGGAGAGCACCGGGGCGCCCGGGCGGATCGCGTGCCCGAAGACCCGGATCTCGCCCTCGTCCGGCGTGATCAGCCCCATGAGCATGCGCAGGGTGGTGGTCTTGCCGGCGCCGTTCGGGCCGAGCAGGCCGAGGACCTGGCCCTGTTCGACGCGGAAGGACAGGTCGCGGACGCTGTAGCGGTCGCCGCCCTTGTACTTCTTCGTCAGGCCGGTGATCTGGAGCGGGACGTCCGCGAGGGCGGGGTCGGGGGCCGGGGCGGCCGTCCGGCGCCGGGCGGTGAGCAGCAGCGCCGCCGCGACGACGAGACCGCCGGCCGGCAGACCCCACACCCACCAGGGCAGCCCGGCCGCCTGGGTGGTCACGGCGGGCGCGGTCGGGACGGTGAGGGGGCCGCGGACGGCGACGGTGTACGTGGCGGGCGCGGCCGGCGAGGCGTAGCCGAGGTCCGTGGCGGCGACGACGAGCCGCAGGCGGTGCCCGGCGGCCACCTCATGGTCCACGGCGGGCAGGGTCAGCGTGACCTCGCGGCCCCGCGCGGCGCCTTCGACGCGGACCGGGGACACCAGTTGGGCGGGCAGGATCTGCTGCCGGCCGTCCGGGCCGACGTCGTACACCTTGGCGAAGAGGACCGCCGAGCCGTCGGCGGCCGTGGAGCCGACGTGTACGCGGACGGTGGGGGCGCCGGTGACGCGGATCGGCCGGGTCTGCGGCCGGGCGTCGAAGGCGGCGAACTGGCCGGGGAAGTCGAGGGAGAGGCCCACGCCCAGCGAGGACAACTGGGAGAGGCCGCCGCCGAGGCCGGGTACGGCGGAGATGCCGGGCGGGTTCGCGCCGGCCGGGTTGGCGAAGGTGCGCGGCGGCCCGGAGAGGGCGACGGACACGGGGGTCGCGGCGAGGCCGGGGTAGCGGTCGGCGGTGGCGCCGCGCAGCGTGGCGCGGCCGTCGGTGGAGTCGACGCCTCCGGTACGGCTGACGCGGAAGGCGGGCCCGGTGTCGACGCTCGCGTCCCGCCCCAGGTGGCGGTCGAACCAGGCGGTGACGCGGGCCTGGACGCGCTCGGTCTCGCGGTCGCCGCCGTCGTGGCCGCCGGACGTCCAGTCGACGGCGACGGGTGCGCCGTTCCCGGCGATGGTCCTCGCCATGGCGTCGGCCTGGGCCAGGGTGAAGAGGGAGTCGGACTGGCCCTGCACGATCAGCGCGGGCACCTTGATGCGGGCGCCGACGGCGGAGGGACTGCGGGCCTCCAGAAGGGCGCGCGCGGCCGGGTCGGGCTTCCCGGAGACGGCGACGCGCTGATAGAGGGCGCAGACCTCGGGGCTGAAGCGACCGCAGGCGCCGGGGGCGGGGGTGTCCGTGGGGCCTGTGGGGCCGGTGGCGCCCTTGGGGCTGGTGGCGCGCGCCGGGCCCGTGGGGGCGGTGGGGCCGGTGGCGCCCTTGGGGCTGGTGGCGCGCGCCGGGCCTGTGAGGGCGGTGGAACCCTTGGGGTCGGTGGATGCTGCGGGAGCCGTGGGGCGGGCGGGGCCCGCGGCGCCCGGAGCGTCCTCCGCCGGGGACGACACACCCCCCGGAGCGTCCTCCGCCGGATCCGTCACACCCGCCGGGGGCATCGCACCCGCCGGGCCCGTCGCCCCCGCCGAGAAGAAGATGCCGGCCCACAGTTTCTTGAAGACGCCGTTCGAGAACAGCGCGTCCGCGAGGTTCCAGTACGTGATCTGCGGGGCCACGGCGTCGACGCGCGGGTCGTGGCCGGCGGCGAGCAGCGCGGCCGCGCCGCCGTAGGAGGCGCCGGTGATGCCGACGCGCGGGTCGCCCGCCTTGTCCAGGAGCACCTCGGGGCGAGCGGCGAGCCAGTCGACCAGCCGGCGGACGTCCTCGACCTCGCGCTCGGGGTCGTTGAGGCCGATCTCCCCGGTGGAGGCGCCGAAGCCGCGGGCGGACCAGGTCAGCACGGCGTAGCCGTCGCGGGCGAACCGCTCGGCCTGGGCGCGGACGTCGTCCTTGGAGCCGCCGAAGCCGTGGCCGACGAGGACGGCGGGGCGGCGGCGGTCGGCGTCGCCCGCGGTGAAGTACGAGGTGTCGATCCGCACTCCGTCCAGGTCGAGCATCCGGTCGGCGCGATGCACGGGCGCGGGGTCGTCGGAGGCGACGGCGGTCCAGGTGCCGGCGCCGCCCGCGAGCACGGCGAGGGCGGCGACGATGGCGGCCCACCGTGGGAGGCCCGGGCGGGGAGGTCGCAGCTTCATGGGTCGAGCCTAGGCGCCGGGCCGGGTCCGGTCGGCTGCCCGGGGGCGGAGCCGGGCGGCCTCCTCAGGTCGTAGGCAGTACGGTCCCCGTACACCAGGCGCGGTACGGCCGTGCCGTGCGACGAGGAGGTCCGGGTGGAGATCCGGGTGGAGATCCGGCGGGCGACGACGGTGGCGGAGCTGATGGCGGCGGGGCATCTCTACGACGCGCCGCCGCGCGAGGACCTGGCCGCGGACTTCCTGGCGGCGCCGGGGCATGTGCTGCTGGTGGCGTACGCGGAGGACGGCTTCCCCGCCGGGTTCGTGTCGGGGATCGAGATGCGCCACCCCGACAAGGGCGTGGAGATGTGTCTGTACGAGCTGTCCGTGGACGAGGCGTACCGGCGGCGCGGGGTGGGGCGGGCGCTCACGGAGGCGTTGGCGGCCGAGGCGCGGGCGCGGGGCTGCTACGGGATGTGGGTGGGGGTGGATCCGGACAACGAGGCGGCGCTGCGGACGTACGGGGCGGCGGGGGCGGCTGCGGAGGGGCCGTTCGCGATGCTGGCGTGGGAGTTCGGGGGTGGCGGGGTGAACGGTCACTGACGCCGTCTTGTGCGGCACATGACAAAGGGGTGACCCTGGGGAACACCACCGCGTCCCCGCATCCGCGCCGGACGCGGTGCCCGTACGCGCCCATGGCCCCACCCTCTGGCCCGTACGGCCCGGTGCCCCCACGACGAGAGGTTCAGGTGCCCCAGCCGATGTCCTCCACCACCCGCCGCCTCGCAGCGCTGATACCCGTGTTCGCGCTTGCCGCCGGCCTCCAGCTCGCCGCCTCCCCCGCCGCCCAGGGCACGCCCGCCGGCGACCTCCGACTGGCCCCGGAGGCCCTCGCGATCGACGACAGTTGGATCGTCGTCCTCAAGGACGGTTCCACCCGCGCCGCCGATCTGGGCGTGACGCCGCAGCACCAGTACCGCTCGGCGCTCAAGGGCTTCTCGGCCACGATGTCGCGGGCGAAGGCCGCCGCTCTCGCCGCCGACCCGCGGGTGGCGTACGTCGAGCAGAACGCGACCGTCCGGGTCGCCGACACCCAGACCGGCGCGACCTGGGGGCTCGACCGGGTCGACCAGCGGGACCTGCCGCTGTCGACCACGTACACGTACGACACGACCGCGTCGAACGTCACCGCGTACGTCATCGACACCGGAATCCGCACCTCGCACAGCGAGTTCGGCGGCCGGGCCCGGGTCGGCACGGACACCGTGGGCGACGGGCAGAACGGCCAGGACTGCCAGGGCCACGGCACGCATGTGGCCGGCACGGTCGGCGGCGCGAAGTACGGCGTGGCCAAGGGCGTGAAGCTGGTCGGCGTCCGGGTCCTCAACTGCTCCGGCTCGGGCACCACGGCCGGGGTCATCGCGGGTGTCGACTGGGTCACCGCCAACGCGGTCAAGCCCGCCGTCGCCAACATGAGCCTGGGCGGCGGGGCGAACACCTCGCTGGACGACGCGGTGAAGCGCTCGATCGCCTCCGGGGTGACGTACGCGATCGCCGCCGGCAACGGCAACATCCTCGGCTGGCCCGCGAACGCCTGCAACTACTCCCCCGCCCGCGTCCCCGAGGCGATCACGGTCGGCGCGACGGACTCCGCGGACAAGCGGGCCTCGTTCTCCAACTACGGCACGTGCGTGGACCTCTTCGCGCCCGGCGTGAGCATCACGTCGGCGTGGAAGGACAACGACACGGCGACCAGCACCATCTCCGGCACCTCGATGGCCACCCCGCACACCGCGGGCGTCGCGGCCCTCTACCTCGCCACCCACCCGACGGCCACCCCGGCCCAGGTGAGCAGCGCCCTGGCCGCCAACGCGACCTCCGGCAAGGTCCAGGACCCGCGGACCGGCTCCCCGAACAAGCTCCTGTACTCGCGCTGGTGACCGTGGCGCGCCGATGGCGGCGCGCACTGCCGTCCGCGGCCGGAACCGCCACCGGCTGCGGATGGTGGACAATCCCCGTCCACGACGGGGACGCGGGGCTCCTGCGCCGGGACTACGGGCTGGTGGAGCTGTCGTTCCAGCAGGAGCGGGACGGGTCCTGGCCGTGCTTCGGCATCGGCGTCCGGGTCGAAACCGGCTCCGGTGGGATCCGGAGGCGGCCGTGCCGCCGGCCCTGCGCGACGCGTACGGCTCCTTCGGACCGTCCGTGCGCCTCGGCGACCTGACGGCCGCCGTCGCCGCCCTGGGCGTCACGGTCGAACCGGACGAGGACGGCCCGGCCACCGATTTCCGCCGCTACCGCGTGCGCGAGTCGGGCGTCCGGGTCTTCACCCGGGTGGCCCCCGGCACCCCGGAGGCGATGTCCCTGGTGACGAAACTCAGCGTGTCCCCGGCCTGGTGGGACGTCAGCGACTGACGTGGGCGGGGCCCGAAGCCTCCGCAGGCTCCGAGGGCACTGGGGACTCCGAGGGCACCACCCGCCCGAGGAGCCCGTCCCCCACCGGGTACGGCCGCTCCTGGGGCCGCAGTGCCTCCGCCTCCGCCAGGCGCCCCGCCCGCACCAGGCCGTGGATCTCGTGGGCGAGCGGGGTCACGTCGCGGATGCCGACCGTCCACTCGTCCGCGTAACGCCCGGACGCCTCGCCCGCCAGCCCCAGTTGCAGGGAGCGGTACGGCAACGGGCGCAGGTGGAGGTCACGTTCCGGGTCCCACTGGACCCGGGCCGGGGAGCGCTTCAGCTCGCGCTGCCAGGCGGCGCGGTCGGGGTGGAAGCCGCGGACGTAGTGGGACAGGCAGGCGTGACGCAGCGCCCACTCGAAGCCCTCGCGGGTGATCTCCACCGCGAGCACGGTCTCCTGGCCCTCCTTCAGGCCCCAGCCGCAGCGGTACATCATCCACAGGAACGAGGGCTTGATCCAGGTCATCCGGTCCCGCTTCCACACGGGCGGGAAGCGGCCGTCGCGGGCGGCCGCGAGGCCGATCTCCGGGCGGTACGCCTGGTAGACGGTCACCGTCGTGTCGGTGTGGGCGGCGCGGATCTGGTGCTTCGGTGGAACGGACATGGCCCCAGGGTGCGCGGTCGCGCGCCCCGGGGCCACTGCGTTTTCGGATCTCAGTGGTTGCGCGGGAAGCCCAGGTCGACGCCGGCCGGGGCCTCGGACGGGTCGGGCCAGCGGGTCGTGACGACCTTGCCGCGGGTGTAGAAGTGGACGCCGTCGTTGCCGTAGATGTGGTGGTCGCCGAAGAGCGAGTCCTTCCAGCCGCCGAAGGAGTGGTAGCCCACCGGCACCGGGATCGGCACGTTCACGCCGACCATGCCCGCCTCGACCTCCAACTGGAAGCGGCGGGCCGCGCCGCCGTCCCGGGTGAAGATGGCGGTGCCGTTGCCGAACGGCGAGGCGTTGATGAGGGCCAGGCCCTCCTCGTACGTGTCGGCGCGCAGCACGCACAGCACGGGGCCGAAGATCTCGTCCTGGTACGCCTTGGCCGTGGTGGGCACGTGGTCCAGGAGGGACAGGCCGATCCAGTGGCCGTTCTCGTGGCCCTCGACGGTGTATCCGGTGCCGTCGAGGACGACCTCGCAGCCCTCCTCCGCCGCGCCGTGCACGTAGGAGGCGACCTTGTCGCGGTGGACGGCCGTGATGAGCGGGCCCATCTCGGAGGTGGGATCGGTGCCGGGACCGATCTTGATCTTCTCGGCGCGCTCGCGGATCTTCTGCACCAGCTCGTCGCCGATGGAGCCGACGGCCACGACGGCGGAGATCGCCATGCAGCGCTCGCCGGCCGAGCCGTACGCGGCCGAGACCGCCGCGTCGGCCGCCGCGTCCAGGTCGGCGTCGGGCAGGACCAGCATGTGGTTCTTGGCGCCGCCGAGCGCCTGGACGCGCTTGCCGTGGGCGGAGGCGGTGGTGTGGATGTACTTCGCGATCGGGGTGGAGCCGACGAAGGAGATCGCGGAGACGTCCGGGTGCTCGAGCAGCCGGTCGACGGCCACCTTGTCGCCGTGGAGGACGTTGAAGACGCCGTCCGGCAGGCCGGCCTCGGCGAGCAGTTCGGCGATCTTCAGGGAGGGCGACGGGTCCTTCTCGCTCGGCTTGAGGACGAAGGTGTTGCCGCAGGCGATGGCGAGCGGGAACATCCACATCGGCACCATCGCCGGGAAGTTGAACGGGGTGATGCCGGCCACCACGCCGACCGGCTGGCGGATCGCGGCCACGTCCACCCGGTTGGACACCTGGGTGGACAGCTCGCCCTTGAGCTGGGTGGTGATGCCGCAGGCCAGGTCGACGATCTCCAGGCCGCGGGCGACCTCGCCGAGCGCGTCCGAGTGCACCTTGCCGTGCTCGGCGACGATCAGCTCGGCGATCGCGTCGCGGTTGGCGTCGAGCAGCGCGCGGAAGCGGAAGAGGATGGTGGTGCGCTGGGCCAGCGAGGAGGTGCCCCAGGTCTCGAAGGCCGCCTTGGCGGCGGCGACGGCGGCGTCCACCTCGTCGACGGAGGCGAGCGCGACCCGCGTGGTGACGGCGCCGGTGGCCGGGTCGGTGACCGGGCCCCAGTTGCCCGACGTGCCTTCGACGGTCTTGCCACCGATCCAGTGGTTGACGGTCTTCGTCATTGCGTACTCCTTCACAGATGGCGGCGTCGGGCGGTGACGTGCCGGTCGTACTCCTCGCGGGCCTTGACCGCCGACGGGCGGGTCGACGTCTCGGCCACGGGCACATCCCACCACGCCTGGGCGGGGGGCGCGCCCGACACACTGTCTGCCGTTTCGGTCTCGACGTAGACACATGTGGGAACCGTCGCCTCCCGTGCGTCCGCGAGGGCTTCTCGCAGGTCACGCACGGTGCGGGCGCGCAGCACCCGCAGGCCGAGGGAGGCGGCGTTGGCCGCCAGGTCGACAGGCAGCGGCGGACCGGTGAAGGAGCCGTCGGGGGCGCGGAGGCGGTAGTCGGTGCCGTAGCGCTCGGCGCCGACCGCCTCCGAGAGGCCGCCGATGGAGGCGTAGCCGTGGTTGTCGAGGATCACGACCTTGATCGGCAGTTCCTCCTGGACGGCGGTGACGATTTCGGTGGGGTTCATCAGGTACGTCCCGTCACCGACGAGTGCCCAGACGGGGCGGCCGGGCGCGGCGAGGGAGACGCCGATGGCGGCCGGGATCTCGTATCCCATGCAGGAGTAGCCGTATTCGACGTGGTACTGGTCGGCGGACCGGACCCGCCACAGCTTGTGGAGGTCGCCGGGGAGCGAGCCGGCCGCGTTGATCAGGATGTCGTCCCCGGTGACCAGAGTGTCGAGTGCGCCGAGCACCTGGGTCTGGGTGGGGCGGGCGTGGTCGTCGGGGGCGGCGAAGGCGCGGTCGGTCCGCTGCTGCCAGTCGCGCCGGGAGGACGTCCACCGCGCGGGGTCCCGGCGGTGGTCGCCGAGCGCCTCGGTGAGGGCGGTGAGCCCTTCGCGGGCGTCGGCGACGAGGGGTCTCGCGGCCTGCTTGTGGGCGTCGAAGCCGGTGATGTTGAGGTGGAGCAGGGGGGTGTCGGGGCGGAAGAGGGTGCCGGAGGCGGTGGTGAAGTCGGTGAGGCGGGTGCCGACGGCGATGACCAGGTCGCTGGTGCGGGCGAGCTCGTCGGCGGTGGCGGTGCCGGTGTGGCCGATGCCGCCGACGTCGCAGGGGTGGTCGTACGGCAGGACGCCCTTGCCGGCCTGGGTGGTGGCGACGGGGAGGCCGGCCCGCTCGGCGAGGGTGCGCAGGGCGTCCTCGGCGGCGCTGTACTTCACCCCGCCGCCCGCGATGATCAGCGGCCGCTCGGCGGCCCTGATCGCGTGGACCGCCGCGTCGAGCTCGGCCGTGTCGGGCCGGGGCCGGCGCACGGTCCAGGTCCGCTCGGCGAGGAACTCCTCGGGCCAGTCGTACGCCTCGGCCTGCACGTCCTGCGGCAGGGCGAGGGTGACGGCCCCGGTCTCCGCCGGGTCGGTGAGGACCCGTACGGCGGCGAGCGCGGCCGGGATCAGCGCCTCGGGGCGGGTGATCCGGTCGAAGTACCGCGACACCGGGCGCAGGCAGTCGTTGACGGACACCTCGCCGGCGTAGGGCACTTCGAGCTGCTGGAGGACGGGGTCGGCGGGCCGGGTGGCGAAGGTGTCGCCGGGCAGCAGCAGCACGGGCAGCCGGTTGATGGTGGCGAGCGCGGCGCCGGTGACCAGGTTGGTGGCGCCGGGGCCGATGGAGGTGGTGACGGCATGGGTCTGGAGGCGGCGGGACTGGCGGGCGTAGCCGACGGCCGCGTGCACCATGGCCTGTTCGTTGCGTCCCTGGTGGTACGGCATGAGCCCGGGGTACTCGACGAGCGCCTGGCCGATCCCGGCGACGTTGCCGTGGCCGAAGATGCCCCAGGTGGCGGTGATCAGCCGCTGCCGCACGCCGTCGCGCTCGGTGTGCTGGGCGGCGAGGAAGCGCACCAGGGCCTGGGCGACGGTCAAGCGCCTCACTTGTATCCCTCCGTGTGGTCGGGGTGGAAGCTGATCCGCCACTCGCGCTCGGGTCCGGGGCCCGCCATGACGTTGAGGTAGTACAGCGGGTGGCCGGGCTGGGCGATGGACGGGCCGTGCCAGCCGTCGGGTACGAGGACGGTGTCGCCGGTGCGGATCTCGGCGAGGAGCTCGGCGCCGCCGGGGCGGGAGGGGGTGATCCGCTGGTAGCCGTATCCGGTGCCGCTTCCTTCGGCTCCGCCCGCCACTTCGTAGTAGTAGATCTCCTCCAGGACGGACTCCCGGCCGGGGTGGTGCTCGTCGTGCTTGTGGGGCGGGTAGGAGGACCAGTTGCCGCCCGGGGTGATCACCTCGACGGCGATCAGCCGGTCGCAGGCGAAGACGTCCGCGGCGGCGAAGTTGCGCACCTCGCGGGTGCGGTTGCCGCTGCCGCGGGTCTCGACGGGAACCTCCGGCGCGGGGCCGTAGCGGGCGGGGAGTCGTCGCTCGCACTTCGCTCCTGCCAAAGCGAAGCGGCCTCCCGCACCGGAGGCGATCTGGGCGTGGGCGTCCCTGGGCACATAGGCGAAGTCCGAGACTCCGTCGAACACGCTCGCGCGGCCCACGAGTTCGAGGATTTCCCCGTCGACGCGCACGGTACCGCCCCCGGACAGCGGAAGCACCACCCATTCGCTGTTCCCCGTCAGGTACGTGTGGGTGCCGCCGGGCGGGAGGTCGATGACGCGCAGCGCGCTGTGCGTCCAGCCGGCCCGCCCGGGGTCGACGTCGACGGCGTACGGGCCGCGGGCCGCCGTCCCGGCGGGCAGGTGGAGGGAGCGGGTCGAGGGCGTGGTGTCCATGGTCCTGTCCCTACCCCTCGGCCGGGCCGCTCTCCCGGTCGCGCGCGGGGACGGAGCCGGTGCCGGTGGCGAGGGCGAGGGCGATCTCGTCGTCGTAGGGCATCGCGGGCGAGCAGGCGAGCCGGCCGGCGACGATCGCGCCGGCCGCGTTGGCGTAGCGCAGCACATCCTCCAGGTCACGGCCGGCGAGCAGCGCGTGGGCGAGCGCCCCGCCGAACGCGTCTCCCGCGCCGAGGCCGTTGACCACCTCGACCGGCAGCGGCGGCACCTCGGCCGCGGTGCCGTCGGCGGCCAGCGCGAGGACGCCCTTGGGGCCCTGCTTGACGACGGCGAGGCGCGCTCCGGCGGCGAGCAGGGCGCGGGCGGCGGCGTGCGGCTCGCGCTCGCCGGTGGCGACCTCGCACTCGTCGAGATTGCCGACGGCCACGGTGGTGTGCCGCAGGGCCTCCCGGTAGAGCGGCCGGGCCTCGTCGGCCGGCGTGGCGCCGTCCCAGAGGGCGGGCCGCCAGTCCAGGTCGAGGACGGTGAGCGCGTCCGGCCCGGCCGCGTCGGCGCGCTCGCGGAGCGCGGCGAGGGTGGCGGTGCGGCTGGGCTCGGCGCTCAGGCCGGTGCCGGTCGCCCAGAAGGCGCGGGCGGCCCGGAGGGCGGGCAGGTCGAGCTCGTGGAGGTGGATCTCCAGGTCGGGGGCCTTGGGGCGGCGGTAGAAGTGGATCGGGAAGTGGTCGGGCGGGAAGATCTCGCAGAAGGTGACCGGGGTGGGGTACTCCGTCACCTCCGTCACCCAGCGGTCGTCCACGCCGAAGGCGCGCAGCTCGCGGTGGAGGTAGGCGCCGAAGGGATCGGCCCCGGTGCGGCTGACGAGAGCGACGCTCCGCCCCAGCCGGGCGGCGGCGACGGCGACGTTGGCCGGGGAGCCGCCGAGGAACTTGCCGAAGCTCTCCACCCGGGCCAGCTCCACGCCGCTCTGCAGCGGGTAGAGGTCCACGCCGAGGCGGCCCATCGTGATCAGGTCGTACGGCCGGTCGTACGGCTCCGCCGTCATGCCACGCACCTCTCCTCGGCCCCGCCGGGCCCACGTCCCAGGTCTATCCACGGCCCCCTCCCCTGTCAACGCCGTGTCCCGCGTCCGGACGCGGGTCCGGACGGTGTCTTGACGCTCGTCGCAGACCGCCGCCAAGGTGGCATGCATGACGAACCCGACGAACCGGTCGCCGCTGTCCCGCATCCGTATCGGTTCCGCCCCGGACTCCTGGGGCGTGTGGTTTCCCGACGACCCCCGGCAGGTGCCCTGGCAGCGGTTCCTGGACGAGGTGGCGAGCGCCGGTTACACCTGGATCGAGCTCGGCCCGTACGGCTATCTGCCCACCGATCCGGCGGTGCTCGCCGAGGAGACCGCCCGCCGCGGCCTGAAGGTGTCGGCGGCGACCGTGTTCACCGGGCTGCACCACGGCCCGGCGGTGTGGGAGCGGACCTGGGCCCATGTGGCCGAGAACGCGGCGCTCGCCCAGGCGATGGGCGCGGAGCATCTGGTGGTGATCCCCTCCTTCTGGCGGGACGACCGCACGGGCGAGGTCCTGGAGGACCGCACCCTGACGGCCGAGCAGTGGCGGCATCTGACCGGTCTCACCGAACGCCTGGGCCATGAGGTCCGGGAGCGCTACGGGCTGCGGGTCGTGGTCCACCCGCACGCCGACACCCACATCGACGGCGAGGAGAACGTCACCCGCTTCCTGGACGCCACCGATCCGGAGCTGGTCGCGCTCTGCCTGGACACCGGCCACTACGCCTACTGCGGCGGCGACAGCGTCAAGCTGATCGAGACCTACGGCGAACGGATCGGCTACCTCCACCTCAAGCAGGTCGACCCTCGGATCCTCGCCGAGGTGGTCGCGGACGAGGTGCCGTTCGGCCCGGCGGTGGCGCGCGGCGTGATGTGCGAGCCGCCCTCGGGGGTGCCGGCCCTCGAACCGGTCCTGGCCGCGGCGCAAGCCCTGGACGTGGACCTGTTCGCCATCGTGGAGCAGGACATGTACCCGTGCGAGCCGGACCGGCCCTTCCCCATCGCGGTGCGCACCCGTCGCTTCCTCCGCTCCTGCGGCGTCTGATGACGATGCATCACTGATGTCACATCCATCTCCTCTTCGTCACGCATATCTCCATTACGCGGGTTTTCCGTCACAGCCGATCGACAGCCGCTCTCCTTCGGTCCGTGGCGGCCGTTCACCGGGCACAGGCTCAGTGATCACCAGCCAGTGATCGCCAGTGATCACCAGTGACGCCCGGCAGCTCCCCCGACGGCACCCCCGCCGACGCTGCCGGGCACGCAGGAGAGGTGCCACACATGACGGACAGAAGGCTCTGGTCGTACAAGGACATCGCCGCGCACATCAAGGTGCAGCCGGACACGGTCCGCTCCTATCGGAAGCACGGGCTGCTGCCGGCGCCCGACAAAGTGGAGTCGGGCAAGCCCTATTGGTACGCGGACACCATCCGCGCCTGGGTGGCCAACCGCCCCGGGAACCGGAGCCGCCGGGACTGACCCCCCTACCGCCGTCCCTCCGGGGCCCCGCACCGCACCCGCGGTGCGGGGCCCCGGCCCGTCTCCGGCGGCGCTATCCGACCTTCTCCGGCACCCGCTCCGGCCCGGGTGCCTCGGGTATCGCACCGCCCTCGCTGATGCCGAAGCGCGCGTGGAAGCGGCGCAGCGGCCCGGGGGCCCACCAGGTGAGGCGCCCGGTCAGTTTCATCACGGAGGGGACGAGGAGGCTGCGCACCACCATGGCGTCCATGAGGACGGCGAGGGCGACGCCCAGTCCGAGCATCTTGGTGTTGGTGACCCGGGAGGTGCCGATCGCCACCATCACCACGGCCAGGATCACGGCGGCCGCGGTGATCAGGCCGCCGGTGCGGCGCAGTCCGAAGCGGACCGCGTGCTCGTGGTCGCCGGTGGCGTCGTACTCCTCCTTGATCCGGGAGAGCAGGAACACCCCGTAGTCCATGGAGAGTCCGAAGGCCACGCAGAACATGAGGACGGGCAGGGTGGTCTCGATGTCGCCGGTGGCGGTGAAGCCGAGCAGGCCGGAGAGATGGCCGTCCTGGAAGACCCAGACGACCGCGCCGAACATGGCGGTGAGGCTGAGCGCGTTGAGCACGACCGCCTGGAGCGGGATCAGGAGGCTGCCGGTGAGGAGGAAGACGAGGACCAGGGTGACGACGGCGATGATGCCGGCCGCCCAGGGGAGCCGCTCGCCTATGGCGTCCTTGGAGTCGACGAGGACGGCCGCCGCGCCGGTGACGGAGGTGTCGAAGGGGGCCTGCCGGCCACGCAGTTCGCCGACCAGCCGCTGGGCGTCCTCGCCGACGCCCTCGCCCTCGGGGACGACGGTGAAGGAGGCGTGGGTCCGCTCGCCGGAACCGGAGGTCAGCGGCCCGTCGACCCGCACGACCCCGTCGAGCCGCTCGATCCGCTCCCGGTAGGCGGCGTACTGCCCGGGGGTGGCGGGGCCCTCGGCGAGAACGGTGAGCGCCCCGCCGGGGCTGCCGGGGAAGCCCTCGCGCAGCTCGTCCTGGACCACGCGGGACTGCGCGGTGGCCGGGAGCTGGCGGTCGTCGGCGGTGCCGAACCTCACCCCGAGGAAGGGCAGCCCGAGCAGGACGAGCCCGGTGGCGGTGGCGACGGCGAACAGCGGTGCCCGCCGCATCACCAGGGCCGCGGTCCGCGCCCAGCCGGCACCGTCCGCCGCCCCGCTCGTCACGGCCGTCCCGCCCGTCGCGGCCGCACCGGCGGGCCGGCGGCGGCGGAGGAGCCGGCGCAGGTCCAGGGCGTTGACCCGGTCGCCGAGCAGCAGCAGCGCGGCGGGCAGCAGGACGAGGGCCGCTGCGGCGGCGAGCAGGACGACGGCGATGCCGGCGTAGGCGAAGGAGCGCAGGAAGTACTGCGGGAAGACCAGCATCGCGGCGAGTGAGACGGCGACGGTGAGGGCGGAGAACAGCACGGTCCGCCCGGCGGTGCGCAGGGTGGTGGCGACTGCGGCCCGGGTGTCGGCGCCCGCGGCCAGCTCCTCGCGGAAGCGGCGGACCACGAACAGGGCGTAGTCGATGGCGAGTCCGAGGCCGAGGGCGGTGGTGAGGTTCTGGGCGAAGACGGAGACGTCGGTGAACTCGGTGAGGCCGCGCAGCACGGCGTTGGTGCCGAGGATGGCGACGATGCCGATGCCGAGCGGGAGCAGGGCGGCGACGGCGCTGCCGAAGACCATGACGAGCAGGACGAGGGTGAGGGGCAGGGCGATCAGCTCGGCCCGCAGCAGGTCCTCCTGGATGATCGTCTGCATCTCGTGGCGGACGGCGAGCGGGCCGCCGAGGGAGACCTCCACGGGTCCGTGGCCGCCGCGGAACTCGGGCGCGAGGCGCTCCAGGGCCTCGCCGGCCGTCTTCTCGTCGCCGTGGACGCGGGCGGCGATCAGGGCCTGCCGGCCGTCCTCGGAGCGCAGGGCCGGGGAGCCGGTCAGCCAGTACGAGCCGACGCCGTCGACATCCGGCCGGGCGTCGAGCCGCTCGGCGAGGCGCCGGGCCTCGGCGGCGACGGCGGGGTCGTCCACCCCGGCCTCGCCCGCGTCGACGAGGAGCAGCAGATTGGGCTGGGAGGCCGGGAACTCGCGCTCCAGGACCTTCAGCGCGTACGTGGATTCGGCGTCGGGGTCCTCCCAGCCGCCGCTGCCCATCCGGTCGGCGACACCGCCGCCGGCGAACACCGCGAGCGCGGTCAGGACGAGGGCGACGAGCAGGGTCAGCCGCGGTCTCGCCGTGACGAACCGCGCCCATCCGCCGGACGCAACCCCCGCACCCCCCGTGGGCTGCGTTTTCTTGACTTCGGCCATGACGCGGTGTCCCCTTCACCGTGACCCGTGCGCGCGCTCTCCGGCGCGGGGCAGGGGTCGCCCATTGCCCAATAGACTGGCAAACACGAGTGATCACTCGCGTTTCTCAAGAATGCGAGCGACCTCTCGCATTTGTCAATCGCGTTCAGAGAGCTGGGGACAGCCATGCCCGAGGACAGGCACGCGGCGCAGTCCGCGGAGGCGAGGGACACGTCCGCGGAGGCGACCGCGGAGAGGTCTGTGGAAAAGTCCGGCGAGAGGTCCGGGGAAAAGGCCGGGGACGGCGCCCCGTCCGGTGACGTGAAGCCGCGCCGCCGCCAGGCGCGCGGCGAACGCCGCATCGCCCAACTGCTCCAGGCCGCCGCCAACGTCTTCTGCGCCCACGGCTACACGGCGACCAGCACCAACGCGATCGCGCGCGAGGCGAGCGTCTCCCCCGGCACGCTCTACCAGTACTTCCCGAACAAGGAGGCCATCGCCCTCGAACTGGGCGACCGGCTGCTGGCCCGGATGCGGGAGGCCCACGGCCAGGCGTTCACACCCGAGAACCTCGCCCTCCCGCTGCCCGAGCTCATCGACGCCGTCCTCGACCCGCTCATCGCCTTCAACTGCCAGAACCCGGTCTTCCTCGCCCTCATGCACGGCTCCGAGATCCCCGGCAGGATCGCCGAGGAGCACGACGCCCTGCACGCCTCGCTGCTCGCCCGGGTCGGCGACCTGCTCGCCCACTACATGCCCGGCAGCGAGGCCGCCGAGCGCTCCCGGATCGCCGACATGACCTTCGCGATCGTGAAGGCAGGGCTCGCCCTGATCCTGGCCGCGCCCGAGGGTCCCGAGCGCGACGCGGTGATCGCCGAGACGAAGACGGTCCTGCTGCGCTACCTCGACCCGGTCATCGGCCGGGCCCTCACCACGATTCCGAGCCGGTGACCGGCTCGGCCGGCCGGGACCCGGGCTCCCGTCCCGCGCGCAGCCGCAGCGCGAGCAGCGGGAAGACGAGCACCGAGACCATCGCCGCGCCGACCAGGGCGGCCGCCTCCCCCGCCGCGAGCGCCTTGTCGTCCACGCCGATGGTGGTGATGGCGACGACCAGCGGCAGCGCCGTGGAGCCGTAGAGGACGAGCCCGGCCCGGTCGCGCCGGCCGAGGTCGCGCGGGGCCAGGAACCGGATCGGGCCGCCCCTGACCACCAGGAACAGCACCAGGAAGAGCGGCAGGAGCAGCAGCGTACGGCCGCCGGAGAGCAGCGAGTCGAGGTCGAACTCGACGCCGGTGACGACGAAGAAGACGGGCACGAGGAAGCCGAAGCCGACGGCTTCGACCTTCTCCAGGATCTGCGGGCCCGACTCCGGCGCCGCCCCGGTGAGCACGAGACGGGTGATCAGACCGGCGGCGAAGGCGCCGAGCAGCACGTCGAGCCCGAGCGCCGTCGAGGCGCCCAGCATCAGGGCCAGCAGCAGGAAGACGAAGCGGACCGCGAACTGGCCGCTGCTGTGCAGGGTCCTGGCGATGACCGTGGAGAACCAGGGCGGGCGCGGGCGCATCGCCCAGACGACGGCCCCGGCGGTGAGGGCGGCGAAGACGGCGAGGAGCGCGGTCGACTCGGCCGCGCCCCGGCCGCTGAGCAGCAGCGCCATGGCGATGATCGGCCCGAACTCCCCGACGGCGCCGAAGGCCATGACCACGGAGCCGAAGCGGCCGCGCAGCTCGCCGGTGTCGCGCAGCACGGGCAGGACGGTGCCGAGGGCGGTGCTGGTGAGCGCCACCCCGATGAACACGCCCGTGTCGTAGCCGCCGCCGAGCAGCACGCCGAGGCCGAGTCCCAGCGCGAGGGCGAGCAGCCAGGCCACGGCGGAGCGCCTGAGGGTGTCGCCGCGGACCTTGCCGAACTCGATCTCGTAACCGGCGAGGAAGATCAGCATGGTGAGGCCGAGCTCGGACAGGCCGTCGATCAGGGCGTCGGGCTTCGCCCAGCCGAGGACGTCCGGGCCGATGAGGATGCCGAGGAGGATCTCGAAGACGGCGAGGGGTACGGGGAGCCGGCGGCCGACGCGGTAGGCGAGCAGCGGCGCCAGGACGGCGATCGCCATGATCAGGATCAGCGTGGTCCCCGAATGCGACATGTCGGGTATCTACCATGGGCACCGGCGGGCGCGCGGGACCGGCCGCCCGCCCGACGCGGCGGCGCCCACCCGTCCACTCACCGGTCCGTCGGCGCGCCACGGGTCGGACAGCCGTGCAATCCATACCCCCTAGGGGTATGATCTGTGTTACTACGACGTACGGCCCCGCGCACCGGCGGGACCCCGCACCGCACCGCCCTCGAAGAGGAGAACGTCATGACCGCCGAGACGAAGACCGAACTCACCACCGTCTACCAGGTCAAGGGCATGACCTGCGGCCACTGCGAGGGCGCGGTGGCCGGTGAGATCTCCGAGATCGACGGGGTCTCCTCGGTCAAGGCCGTCGCGGCCACCGGCCAGGTCACCGTCGTCTCGACCGCCCCGCTCGACGAGGAGGCCGTCCGCGCCGCCGTCGACGAGGCCGGTTACGAGCTGGTCGGCCGCGCCTGAGCGGACCGCTCGCCGCAGCAGCGCCGCAGGGCCGTACGGTTGCTACGTACGGCCCTGCTCCCGTTGGGAAACGCTGATGACCTCCACGATCACCGAGCTGACGATCGGCGGGATGACCTGCGCCTCCTGCGCGGCCCGCGTCGAGAAGAAGCTCAACCGGATGGACGGGGTGACCGCGACCGTCAACTACGCCACCGAGAAGGCGCGCGTCGAACATCCCCCGGAGGTCGCGGTCGGCGACCTGATCGCCACCGTCGTCAGGACCGGCTACACCGCCGAGGAGCCCCCGCCGCCGGAACCCGAGCCCGCGCCGCCGGAGACGGAACCGGAGGCAGGGGCGGACACGGGCTCCCCGGCCGTACGGGACGAGAGCCCGGAGCTCGCCGCCCTGCGCCGGCGCCTCACCGTCTCCGCCGTCCTCGCCCTGCCCGTCGTGCTCCTCGCGATGGTCCCGGCCCTCCAGTTCGACAACTGGCAGTGGCTCTCGCTCACCCTCGCCGCCCCCGTCGTGGTCTGGGGCGGACTCCCCTTCCACCGCGCCGCCTGGACCAACCTGCGGCACGGCGCCGCCACCATGGACACCCTGGTCTCCCTCGGCACCCTCGCCGCCTTCGGCTGGTCGCTGTGGGCGCTCTTCCTGGGCGACGCCGGCATGCCCGGCATGCGGCACGACGTGGACCTCACCGTCGCCCGCGAGCACGCCGCCGGCACCCTCTACCTGGAGGTCGCCGCCGGGGTCGTCACCTTCATCCTCCTCGGCCGCTACCTGGAGGCCCGCGCCAAGCGGAAGGCCGGCGCCGCCCTGCACGCCCTGATGCGGCTCGGCGCCAAGGACGTGGCCGTCCTGCGCGACGGCTCGGAGGTACGGATCCCGGTGGCCGCCCTCGCGGTCGGCGACCTCTTCGTCGTACGGCCCGGGGAGAAGATCGCCACCGACGGCACCGTCGTCGAGGGCGCCTCCGCCGTCGACGCGTCCCTGCTCACCGGCGAATCCGTGCCCGTCGACGTCACCCCCGGCGACCCCGTCACCGGCGGCTGCGTCAACACCTCCGGCCGCCTCCTCGTCGAGGCCGGCCGGGTCGGCGCCGACACCCAGCTCGCCCGGATGGCCAAGCTCGTCGAGGACGCCCAGAACGGCAAGGCCGAGGTGCAGCGGCTCGCCGACCGGATCTCCGCCGTCTTCGTGCCCGCCGTCGTCCTCATCGCCCTCGGCACCCTCGTCGGCTGGCTCCTCCTGACGAGCGACATCACGGCCGCCTTCACGGCCGCGGTCGCCGTGCTGATCATCGCCTGCCCGTGCGCCCTGGGCCTCGCCACCCCGACCGCCCTCATGGTCGGCACCGGCCGCGGCGCCCAGCTCGGCATCCTCATCAAGGGCCCCGAGGTGCTGGAGTCCACCCGCCGCGTCGACACCGTCGTCCTCGACAAGACCGGCACCGTCACCACCGGCCGCATGGAACTCGTCGGCGTACACATGTACGGCGGCGCCTACGGCACCGGGCGCGCCGACGAGACCGAGCTGCTGCGGCTCGCCGGCGCCCTGGAGCACTCCTCCGAGCACCCGGTCGCCCGGGCCGTGGCGGCCGGCGCCACCGCCCGCGTGGGCGAGCTGCCCGTACCGAAGACCTTCGAGAACGTGCCCGGACTCGGCGTGCGCGGCTCCGTCGACGGCCATCTCGTCGTCGTCGGACGGGCCGCGCTGCTGACCGCCGAGGGGATCGACGTGCCCGGGGAGACCGGGCCCGGCGTGGTGCACGTGGCCTGGGACGGGCGGGCCCGCGGCACCCTGACCGTCGCCGACGCGGTCAAGGAGACCAGCGCGGAGGCGGTCGCCCGGCTGCGCGCCCTCGGTCTGCGGCCGGTGCTGCTCACCGGGGACGGCCGGGCCGTGGCCGAGAAGGTGGCGACGGAGGTCGGCATCGACGAGGTCGTCGCGGAGGTGCTGCCCCAGGGCAAGGTGGACGCGATCCGGCGGCTCCAGGCCGAGGGGCGCACGGTGGCGATGGTCGGCGACGGGGTGAACGACGCGGCGGCCCTGGCGGCGGCCGACCTGGGCCTCGCCATGGGCACGGGCACGGACGCGGCCATCGAGGCGAGCGATCTGACCCTGGTCCGCGGGGACCTGCGGGTCGCGGCGGACGCCATCCGGCTCGCCCGGCGGACCCTCGCGACGATCAAGGGGAACCTCGGCTGGGCCTTCGGCTACAACCTCGCCGCGCTGCCGCTCGCGGCGGCCGGGCTGCTCAATCCGATGATCGCCGGGCTCGCGATGGCCTTTTCGTCCGTGTTCGTGGTGACCAACAGCCTGCGCCTGCGCCGCTTCCGCTGAGTGATCACGCGAATTCACCTACACGTGACGCACAGGACCTTCACAAAGAGACCTAGATCACAGATATTTGGGGGTAACCATCTGGGCTGTTCGCGAGTCTAAGTGGGCGATGCCAAGAACGTCTTGGGGGACGTTCATGGGATGTCTTGGGGGACGTCCCAGGCAAGCGCGGCCGGGGCACGTGCACCGGGGAGCTTTGAGCGGCCCTCCCGTACGTACCCCGGCAGACCGCGCGAGCAGACGCCCGGCCCGGATCCCGTGGGGGGAATCCGCACCGGGGATATGGAAAGCGCCCCGCTCGCCGACCCGTGGGGGGATCGGCGGCGGGGCGCTTTCGCCATCCGCGGCGGCTGAGGTCAGCGGGCCTCGGCCGGAACGAAGTCGCGCTCGACCACACCGGTGTAGATCTGGCGCGGGCGACCGATGCGGGAACCCGGCTCCTTGATCATCTCGTGCCACTGGGCGATCCAGCCCGGGAGGCGGCCCAGGGCGAACAGCACGGTGAACATCTCCGTCGGGAAGCCCATCGCGCGGTAGATCAGACCCGTGTAGAAGTCCACGTTCGGGTAGAGGTTGCGCGAGACGAAGTAGTCGTCGGAGAGCGCGTGCTCCTCGAGCTTCAGCGCGATGTCCAGCAGCTCGTCGGACTTGCCGAGCGCCGACAGGACGTCGTGCGCCGCCGCCTTGATGATCTTGGCGCGCGGATCGAAGGACTTGTACACCCGGTGGCCGAAGCCCATCAGGCGGACGCCGTCCTCCTTGTTCTTCACCTTGGTGATGAAGGAGTCGACGTCGCCGCCGTTGGCCTGGATGCCCTCGAGCATCTCCAGGACCGACTGGTTGGCGCCACCGTGCAGCGGGCCCCACAGGGCCGAGATGCCGGCGGAGATCGAGGCGAACATGTTCGCCTGCGAGGAGCCGACCAGACGCACGGTGGAGGTCGAGCAGTTCTGCTCGTGGTCCGCGTGCAGGATCAGCAGCTTGTCGAGCGCGGACACCACGACCGGGTCCAGCTCGTACTCCTGCGCCGGGACCGAGAAGGTCATCCGCAGGAAGTTCTCGACGTACCCGAGGTCGTTGCGCGGGTAGACGAAGGGGTGGCCGATCGACTTCTTGTACGCGTACGCCGCGATCGTCGGCAGCTTGGCGAGCAGCCGGATCGTGGACAGGTGGCGCTGCTTCTCGTCGAACGGGTTGTGGCTGTCCTGGTAGAAGGTGGACAGCGCGGAGACCACGGAGGACAGCATCGCCATCGGGTGCGCGTCCCGCGGGAAGCCGCGGAAGAAGTTCTTGACGTCCTCGTGCACCAGCGTGTGCTGGGTGATCTCGGTCTGGAAGGTCGCGAGCTCGTCGGCCTTCGGCAGCTCGCCGTTGATCAGCAGGTACGCCACCTCCAGGAAGGTGGACTGCTCGGCCAACTGCTCGATGGGGTAGCCGCGGTACCGCAGGATGCCCTTCTCGCCGTCCAGGTAGGTGATGGCGGATTTATAGGCGGCGGTGTTGCCATATCCGCTGTCCAGGGTGACCAGACCGGTCTGGGCTCGGAGCTTCCCGATGTCGAAGCCCTTGTCGCCGACGGTGCTCTCGACCACCGGGTAGGTGTATTCACCGTCCGCGTACCGCAGTACTACAGAGTTGTCGCTCACGTCATCCCTCACCGACGTAGTGCCTCTTCTTCGAGGTGCCCTGACTGTCTCTACCATCCCCCATTTGGCTCAGGAGAGTGCACTCGGGGTCGACCATTGGGCCAATCGGCGGCACTCAGTGCCGCCAACCTGCTCATCCTGCCCCCTTCGCCCCGGTTCCGGAAGTCCCCCGTGATCTTTCACACGACGGTGCCCCCTGTGAGCCGATACGCGAGTGCGGTAAAGCGGCGACCGGCCGAAACCGTACGGACCGCCTGGGCGATCGCGCGGCGGGAGCCGACCAGGACCACGAGCTTCCGGGCGCGGGTGACGGCCGTGTAGAGCAGGTTCCGCTGGAGCATCATCCAGGCGCTCATGGTGACCGGGATCACCACCGCCGGGTACTCGCTGCCCTGGGAGCGGTGGATGGTCACGGCGTACGCGTGGGCCAGCTCGTCCAGCTCGTCGAAGTCGTACGGCACCTCCTCGTCCTCGTCGGTACGCACGACGAGCCGCTGCTCGACGGGGTCCAGGGAGGTCACCACGCCCACGGTGCCGTTGAAGACGCCGTTGGCGCCCTTCTCGTAGTTGTTGCGGATCTGGGTGACCTTGTCGCCGACGCGGAAGACCCGGCCGCCGAACCGCTTCTCCGGCAGGTCGGGGCGGGCCGGGGTGATCGCCTGCTGGAGCAGCCCGTTGAGCGCGCCGGCACCGGCCGGGCCCCGGTGCATGGGGGCGAGGACCTGGACGTCGCGGCGCGGGTCGAGGCCGAACTTGGCGGGAATCCGTCGCGCCGCGACCTCGACGGCCACCCGAGCGGCGTCCTCGGTCTCCTCCTCGGCGAAGAGGAAGAAGTCCGGCAGACCGGTCGTGAGGGGCGGCTCGCCGGCGTTGATCCGGTGCGCGTTGGTGACCACCCCGGACTGCTGGGCCTGCCGGAAGATCCGGGTGAGCCGGACCGCGGGGACCGGACCGTCCGGGGCGAGCAGATCGCCCAGGACCTCGCCCGCGCCGACCGAGGGCAGTTGGTCCACGTCCCCGACCAGGAGCAGGTGGGCGCCCGGCGCGACGGCCTTGACCAGCTTGTTGGCGAGCAGCAGGTCCAGCATGGACGCCTCGTCGACCACGACCAGGTCGGCGTCGAGCGGCCGGTCCCGGTCGTAGGCGGCGTCGCCGCCGGGCTTCAGCTCCAGGAGGCGGTGGACGGTGGACGCCTCGGCGCCGGTGAGCTCGGCCAGCCGCTTGGCGGCCCGGCCGGTCGGCGCCGCGAGCACCACCTTGGCCCGCTTGGCCCGGGCCAGCTCGACGATCGACCGGACGGTGAAGGACTTGCCGCAGCCGGGGCCGCCGGTGAGCACGGCGACCTTGCGGGTCAGGGCGAGGCGCACGGCCTCCTCCTGCTCGGGCGCCAGCGAGGCCCCCGTGCGCTCGGCGAGCCAGGCCAGCGCCTTGTCCCAGGCCACGTCCCGGAAGGCCGGCATCCGGTCCTCCTCCGCGCCGAGCAGGCGCCGGATCTGTCCGGCGAGGGACAGCTCGGCCCGGTGGAACGGCACCAGGTACACCGCCGTGACGGGCAGCCCCTCGGGCCCGGGCACCTTCTCCCGTACGACACCCTCGGGGTCCTCGGCGAGCAGGCCCAGGCAGTCGATGACGAGTCCCGTGTCGACCTGGAGCAGCTTCACGGCGTCGGCGATCAGCCGCTCCTCGGGCAGGAAGCAGTGGCCCTGGTCGGTGGACTGCGACAGGGCGTACTGCAGGCCGGCCTTGACCCGGTCGGGGCTGTCGTGCGGGATGCCGACGGCCTGGGCGATCCGGTCGGCGGTGAGGAAGCCGATGCCCCAGACGTCGGCGGCGAGGCGGTAGGGCTGGTTCCGCACGACGGAGATGGAGGAGTCGCCGTACTTCTTGTAGATCCGCACGGCGATGGAGATGGAGACGCCGACGCCCTGGAGGAAGACCATCACCTCCTTGATCGCCTTCTGCTCCTCCCAGGCCGCGCCGATCAGCTTCGTCCGCTTGGGGCCGAGCCCGGGCACCTCGATGAGGCGCTCCGGCTCGGTCTCGATGACGTCGAGGGTGTCCGTCCCGAAGTGGTCGACGATCCGCTCGGCTATGCGCGGGCCGATGCCCTTGATGAGGCCGGAGCCGAGATAACGGCGGATGCCCTGGACGGTGGCGGGCAGGACGGTCGTGTAGTTCTCCACGGTGAACTGCCGCCCGTACTGCGGGTGGGAGCCCCAGCGGCCCTCCATCCGCAGGGACTCCCCGGGCTGGGCGCCGAGCAGCGACCCGACGACCGTGAGGAGGTCGCCGGAGCCACGGCCGGTGTCGACGCGGGCGACCGTGTACCCGTTCTCCTCGTTGGCGTAGGTGATCCGCTCCAGGACACCAGTGACCACCGCCAGACCCCGACCCTCATTGGACATGATCCGACCGTAGCGAAGGGCTCGGACACCGCGCGGCCCCTGTGGACGACGGCCTGTGGACAACGGGCGGTGCGCTACGTCCGGTGGGCGACGGGGCGAGGAGGTCGGGTCGGCCGCCGGGGTCCGGGCGGTTCCCGCCTCGCCCGCACGCCCGCACTCGGCATGCCGACGAAAGGGGCAGGTCGTAGCGTTTCCGGCATGAGCGAAACCTCACGGGAATCCTCCTTCCAGGACGAGGTCCTGAACGAGCTCGGCGAAGAGCGGCTCCTGGAGCTCGCCGACCTGCTCGGCACCGACGCCGAGGGGGCGCAGCGGTTCGTCGGCAGCTCGGTCTCGGAGCTCTCCGACGAGCTGCGCTCGGCCGCCGCGGAACCGGTCGGCGCCGACGAGGTCTCCGCGCCCGGGCTTCCGCTCGAGGGCGTCGCCACGCTCGGCGGACTGGTGGGCGGCGGCCTGATGGCCGGCGCCCTGGCCAAGCTGGCCAGGCCCGCGGCCGACGCGGTCGCGAGGAGGACCGGCCTCCCGGCCCCGGCCGTCACCCGCACGATCGAACTCCTGCTCCCGGTGGTCCTCGCGGTGATCGGCAAGCGGGCCGCGGGCGGAAAGGCCGGCGCGCTCGGGGACATCCTGGGCGGCGGGAAGCGCTAGGAGGGGCTTGCCCGCCCCCTGAGGGCCGCACCCCTCCGTGCCGGGCCGCGCGCACACTCCCGGCCCCCTGCCCCCCGGCCGTACGGGCGCTACGGCGCCGCGCGGCCGGGGCGGGGGCGAGGCGGTCAGACCGCCGTGAACGCCTCCAGGGTCTCCTCCAGGACCTCCGCGCCGTCCCTGGCCCACAGGGCGTCGTTGAAGAGCTCGACCTCCACCGGGCCGGTGTAGCCGGCCTTCTCGACGAGGGCGGCCCAGGCCGCGAGGTCGATCGCGCCCGTGCCCAACTGGCCCCGGCCGTTGAGGACTCCGGCCGGGAGCGGGGTGGTCCAGTCGGCGAGCTGGAAGGAGTGGATGCGGCCGGCGGCGCCGGCGCGGGCGACCGCCGCGGGGGCGCGCTCGTCCCACCACAGGTGGTAGGTGTCGACGACCACGCCCACCTGCTCGGCCGGGAAGCGTTCGGCGATCTCCAGGGCCTGGTCCAGGGTGGAGACGGCGCAGCGGTCCGAGGCGTACATGGGGTGGAGGGGCTCGATCGCGAGCCGTACGCCCCGCTCCCCCGCGTACGGGGCGAGCGTGCCGATCGCGTCGGCGATCAGGGCGCGGGCGGCGGGCAGGTCGCGGCTGCCCGCCGGCAGGCCGCCGGAGACGAGGACGAGGGTGTCGGTGCCGAGGGCCGCCGCCTCGTCGATCGCCGCCCGGTTGTCCTCCTCCCACCCCTCGCGCGTGAAGAAGCCGCCCCGGCACAGGGTGGTGACGGTCAGCTCCGCGTCCCGTACGAGGGCGGCGGCGGCCTCGATCCCGTACTCCCGCACCGGTTCGCGCCACAGGCCGACGCCCCGGACGCCGAGGCGGACGCAGTGGGCGACGAGCTCGGGCAGCGGGAGCTGCCGCACGGTCATCTGGTTGACGCTGAAGCGGTCGCGGTTCACCGGGGGACTCCGTACACCGTGAGGAGGGACCGCATCCGGGACTCGGCGAGCGCGGGGTCGGGGAACAGGCCGAGGGCGTCGGCCAGTTCGTACGCCCGGGCGAGGTGCGGGAGCGAGCGGGCGGACTGGAGGCCGCCGACCATCGCGAAGTGGTCCTGGTGGCCGGCCAGCCAGGCGAGGAGGACCACGCCCGTCTTGTAGAAGCGGGTCGGGGCCTGGAAGAGGTGGCGGGACAGCTCGACCGTCGGGTCGAGGAGCGCCCGGAAGCCGTCCCTGTCGCCGGTGTCGAGCACCCGGACCCCCTCGGCGGCCAGCGGGCCCAGCGGGTCGAAGATCCCCAGCAGCGCGTGGCTGAAGCGCCCGCCCGCCGAGGGCTCGTCGCCCGCGATCAGCTCCGGGTAGTGGAAGTCGTCGCCGGTGTAGCAGCGGACGCCCTCGGGGAGGCGGCGGCGCAGGGCGACCTCGCGGCCGGCGTCGAGGAGGGACACCTTGATGCCGTCGACCTTGTCGGGGTGGGCGGCGATGACCTCCAGGAACACGTCGGTGGCCGCGTCGAGGTCGGCCGAGCCCCAGTAGCCTTCGAGCGCCGGGTCGAACATGGGGCCGAGCCAGTGCAGGATCACCGGCTCGCTCGCCTGCCGCAGCAGATGGCCGTAGATCTCGGCGTAGTCCTCGGGGCCCGTGGCCTCGGCGGCCAGCGCGCGCGAGGCCATCAGGATCGCCTGGGCGCCCGACTCCTCGACGACGGCGAGCTGTTCCTCGTACGCCGCGCGGATCTCCTTCAGGGCCGGGGCGCCGGCGGATCGGCCGGAGCCGGCGGCGGATCGGCCGGAGCCGGCGGGGAGCTGGTCGGTGCCGACGCCGCAGGCGATCCGGCCGCCGACCGCCTTCGCCTCCGCGGCGCTGCGCCGGATCAGCTCGGCGGCGCCCGCCCAGTCGAGGCCCATGCCGCGCTGGGCGGTGTCCATCGCCTCGGCGACGCCGAGGCCGTGGGACCACAGGTGGCGGCGGAAGGCGAGGGTGGCGTCCCAGTCGACGGCGGCCGGGGAGTCGGGGGTGGTGTCGGCGTACGGGTCGGCGACGACGTGCGCGGCGGAGAAGACGGTACGGGAGGTGAGGGGGCCGCTCGTGGTGAGGGCCAGGGGCTCGGTGCGCGGCTGGTACTCCCGTACGCCCCCGCCCGCCTGCGGCAGCCGGATCACAGGGTCACCTCCGGGACCTCCAGGCGGCGGCCCTCGGCGGCCGAGCGCAGGCCCAGTTCGGCGAGCTGGACACCGCGCGCGCCGGCGAGCAGGTCCCAGTGGTACGGCTCGCCGAGGACGACGTGGCGCAGGAAGAGCTCCCACTGGGTTTTGAAGCCGTTGTCGAAGTCGGCGTTGTCGGGGACCTGCTGCCACTGGTCGCGGAAGGACGCGCCGGCGTCGAGCGGGAGGTCGGGGTTCCAGACCGGCTTGGGGGTGGCCGAACGGTGCTGGACGCGGCAGCCGCGCAGGCCGGCTACGGCGGAGCCGTGCGTGCCGTCGACCTGGAACTCGACGAGTTCGTCGCGGTGGACGCGGACCGCCCAGGAGGAGTTGATCTGGGCGACGGCGCCGCCCTCCAACTGGAAGATGCCGTACGCGGCGTCGTCGGCGGTCGCCTCGTACGGCTTGCCCTGCTCGTCCCAGCGGCGCGGGATGTGGGTGGCGACGTGCGCGGTGACGGAGGTGACCCGGCCGAAGAGCTCGTGGAGCACGTACTCCCAGTGCGGGAACATGTCGACGACGATGCCGCCGCCGTCCTCCGCGCGGTAGTTCCAGCTCGGCCGCTGGGCCTCCTGCCAGTCGCCCTCGAAGACCCAGTAGCCGAACTCGCCGCGCACGGACAGGATCTCGCCGAAGAAGCCGCCGTCGATCAGCCGCTTGAGCTTGCGCAGGCCGGGGAGGAAGAGCTTGTCCTGGACGACGCCGTGGCGGATGCCGGCGTCGCGGGCGAGGCGGGCGAGGCGGAGGGCGCCGTCGAGGTCGGCGGCGGTGGGCTTCTCGGTGTAGAGGTGCTTGCCCGCCGCGATGGCCTTGGTGAGGGCGTCGACGCGGGCGGAGGTGACCTGGGCGTCGAAGTAGACGTCGACGGAGTCGTCGGCGAGGACGGCGTCGAGGTCGGTGGACCACTCGGTCAGCCCGTGCCGCTCGGCGAGGGCGCGCAGGGCGGGCTCGCGGCGGCCGACGAGGATCGGCTCGGGCCAGAGGGTCTCGCCGTTGCCGAGGTCGAGTCCGCCCTGCTCGCGCAGGGCGAGGATCGAGCGGACGAGGTGCTGGCGGTAGCCCATGCGTCCGGTGACGCCGTTCATGGCGATGCGGACCGTTCTGCGTGTCACGAAGGTGTTTCCTCTCCCCGGCGAGCCGTGCCTCAGGTGTCGAGCGCACGATGGAAAGCGCTTTCTATCGCGGATGACGCTAGCCTGCCGACATCACCGCCGACAAGGGCCCTGGAGGTACGCACGCGATGACCGTCACCCTGGCGGACGTGGCCGCACGCGCACGGGTCTCCCCCGCGACCGTCTCCCGCGTCCTCAACGGCAACTACCCGGTCGCCGCCGCGACCCGGGAACGGGTCATGCGCGCGGTCGACGAACTGGACTACGTGCCCAACGGCCCCGCGAGCTCGCTCGCCGCCGCCACCTCCGACCTGGTCGGCATCCTCGTCAACGACATCGCCGACCCCTTCTTCGGGATCATGGCCGGGGCGGCGCAGAGCGCGATCGGCGAGAGCGGGACGGGCCGCGCCGGGGGCGAGAAGCTGGCCGTCGTCTGCAACACGGGCGGCTCGCCCGAGCGGGAGCTCACCTATCTGACCCTGCTCCAGCGGCAGCGGGCCGCCGCCGTGATCCTCACCGGCGGCTCCCTGGAGGACCCCGAGCACCTGGCGGCGGTGACCGCCAAGCTGGCCCGGCTCGCCGAGGCGGGCACCCGGGTGGTGCTGTGCGGGCGGCCGCCGCTGGGCCCGGACGCGGCGCACGTGGGCGCCGCCACCCTCGCCTTCGACAACCGGGCCGGGGCGCGCCGGCTCGCCGAGCACCTGCTGTCGCTCGGGCACCGGCGCATCGGTTACGTGGCGGGCCCGGCGGACCGCACGACGACCCGGCACCGCCTGGAGGGCCACCGGGAGGCGCTGCGGGCGGCCGGGGTGGCCGAGGGGCCCACGGTGCACGGTCCGTACGACCGGGCGTCCGGCTACGACGCGACGGTCGAACTCCTGCGCCTCGACCCCGGCCTGACGGCCGTGGTCGCCGCCAACGACACGGTCGCGCTCGGCGTGTGCGCGGCCCTGCGCGACCGGGGCCTGAGCATCCCGGGCGACGTCTCCGTTGCGGGCTTCGACGACCTGCCGTTCTCGGTCGACGTGGTGCCCGCCCTGACGACCGTACGCCTGCCGCTGCACGACGCGGGCGCCCGCGCCGGCCGCCTGGCCCTGGGCGCGGAGCCGACCCCACCGGGCGGCCTGACGACCGTCCCGGCGGAGGTGGTCGTCCGGGGGTCGACGGCGCGGCCGCGGGGGTAGGGCGCGACGTCGTCCGGAATGCGTGGTCCGGGACGGGGGCTCGCCCGCTCCCGTGCCGGGTCAGGCGGTCGGCCGCCCCGTCAGGCCCGTCGCCTTCAGGACCGCGTCCACCGTCTCCTCCACCGTCAGGTCGGCGTTGTCGATCCAGACGCCCTCGTCCGGCAGTTCGGCGCGCATGGCCTCGTCCAGGAAGGACCAGTTCGTCGTCAGGCGCTTGTGGCGGGCGTTGTTGCGTTCCCATGCCTTGTCGGGGCCGGGGGCCAGGAAGACCACGTGGAGCGGGTGGGTCGTCACCTGGGAGCGGTAGAAGCCGAGGTGGGAGCGGCGGACGACCACGTCGTCGACGACCGGGAGGAAGCCGGCCGTGGCGAAGCTGTCCGCGAGGAGGGCGGCGTTGCGGGCGCGGAGGAAGATCTGACGGTCCGCCTCGGGGTCGCCGTCGGGGGTCGGCCAGTGGCCGCCCTGGACGATGAGGTTCTGGAGCTCGTCGACCTCGATGTGCGCGGAGGCCGGGAACCGGGCCGCCAGGGCGGCGGCGACCGTGGACTTGCCGCTGCCGGGGATGCCGCTGAGAAGGACGACTCCGGGGGCCGGGGGACGGTCGTCGACCGGTACGAGTTCCATCCCGGCAGCGTAGGTCACGCGCCCCCGGAGCCGCCGGAGTTTCCTCCGTACCTCAGGACGCCGGTGAGCGCTCGCCCGCCGCAGCCCCGGCCCCGGCCCCGGCCGCCACGCGGTCCGCTCCCTCCGCGGCCGGCACCGCACCGGCCACCACCGCTCCGTCCCTCCGCGCCGGCGCCAGCGACGTCAGGGCCACGCCCGCGACCAGCAGCGCCGCCGCGCACCACCGCAGCGGGGTGATGTCCTCGCCCAGGAAGAGGGCCGCCGACGACATCCCGAAGACCGGGACGAGCAGCGAGAACGGCGCCACCGAGGAAGCCGGGTAGCGGCGCAGTAGCCAGCCCCAGGCGCCGAATCCCAGGACGGTGGCGACCCAGGCGATGAAGACGATGACGCCGACGCCCACCGGGTCGAGGGCACGCAGGGCGGCCAGGTCGCGCTCGGGGCCCTCCAGGAGCAGGGAGAGGCCGAGGAGGGGCAGGACGGGCACCGTGCAGACCCACACCATGAAGTTGAGGGCGTCGGGCGGAGCGGCCTTGCGGGTGAGGACGTTGGAGACGCCCCAGCCGACGGCGGCCGCGATCACCAGGACGAAGCCGGTCAGCGAGCTCGACCCGCCCTCGTCGACGGCGGCGACCCCGATGCCGACGAGGGCGACGGCCATGCCGAGCAGCTTGACCCGCCCCGGCCGCTCGCCCAGCGCGAGGAAGGCGAACAGCGCCGTGAACACGGCCTGGACCTGCAGGATCAGGGAGGAGAGGCCGGCCGGCGCGCCCACGCTCATGCCGGTGAAGAGCAGGCCGAACTTGGCGACGCCGAGGGCCAGTCCGACGCCGATGATCCACTTCCAGGCCACCTTGGGCCGGCCCACGAAGAACACGGCGGGCAGGGCGGCGACGAGGAAGCGGAGCGCGGAGAAGAGCAGCGGCGGGAAGTGGTCGAGGCCGATCTCGATGACGACGAAGTTGACGCCCCAGAGGGCGGTGACCGAAGCGGCGAGGGCGATGTGGGCGGGGCGCATAGGCACGAGGATCACCCGCCGGGACCATGTAGGACCAGCACGGATTCCTTCATGGTTGGATGAAGCACCGCTACATCGAGGAGCGTACGCATGCTGGATCTCGGACGTCTGCGGGCGCTGCACGCCGTCGCCGTGCACGGCACGGTCGGAGGCGCCGCCGCCGCCCTCGGCTACACCCCCTCGGCGGTCTCCCAGCAGATCGCCAAGCTGGAGCGGGAGACCCGCACGATTCTGCTCGAACGCAGCGGGCGCGGCGTGCGGCTGACCGACGAGGCGCAGCGGCTGGCCGAGACCGCCGAGCGGCTGCTCTCGCTGGTCGAGGAGGCCGAGGTGCGGCTGGAGGAGGGGCGCGGGCTGCCGGCGGGCAAGCTGCGGATCGGCTGCTTCCCGAGCGCGGCGCGCGGGCTGATGCCGCCGGTGCTCGCGGAGCTGGCCCGCCGTCACCCCGCGCTCGACACCCGGCTCTCGGAGGTGGACCCGCACCTCTCGGTGGACCTGGTGGCGCGGGGCGTGCTCGACCTGGCGGTGGCGCACGACTGGGACATCGCCCCGCTGCCGGTGCCGCCGGGCGTGGAGCAGGCGGTGATCGGGGACGACCTGTGCGACATCCTCGTACCACGCGACCATCGGCTCGCGGCGCGGGAGGCGGTGCGCCGGGAGGAGCTGGTCGAGGAGCGGTGGATCATCCAGCCGCCGGGGACGGTGTGCCACGACTGGCTGGTCCGGACGCTGCGGGCGGCCGGGTACGCGCCGCGGGTCGCCCATCAGGCCGAGGAGAACCACACCCAGGTCGCCCTGGTCGCGGCGGGCCTCGGCATCGCCCTCGTACCGCGGCTCGGGCGCGGGACGCTGCCGCCCGAGGTCGTGCCGCTGCTGCTCGACCCGGTGCCGAGGCGGCGGTTGCGGGCCGTGTGGCGCGCGGGGGCGGCGCGGCGGCCGGCGATCACGGAGACCGTCCGCGCGCTCCAGGAGCGGTGGCCGGAGGTTGCGGCGACCGGGTGACGGGCGGCGATTCTTGCGCCGATCCTTGACCTGGCAGTTACTTTCCGGCTATCCGTGGCACCTTGGCAGTTTCCTTCACGGAAGGAGCACCAGTGCCCCACCGCGCCCCATCCCCCTCCAGACGCACCCTTCTCACGGTGACGGCGGCCGTGACGGCGGCCGCCGTCACGGGCGTGACCACCCCGGCGTACGCGGCCGAGGACAGCCAGGACGACAAGCTGCGCGCCCTCCTCTCCCGGATGTCCCTGGAGGAGAAGGTCGGCCAGCTCTTCGTCATGCGGGTCTACGGCCACTCCGCCACCGCCCCCGACCAGGCCGACGTCGACGCCAACCTCAAGGAGATCGGTGTCCGCACCGCCGCGGAGCTGATCGAGCGTTACCACGTCGGCGGCATCATCTACTTCGCCTGGGCGCACAACACCCGCGACCCGCACCAGATCGCGGACCTGTCCAACGGCATCCAGCGGGCCGGCCTCGCCCAGGCCACCCCGATCCCGCTGCTGATCTCCACCGACCAGGAGCACGGCATCGTCTGCCGGGTCGGCGAGCCGGCCACCCTGCTGCCCGGCGCGATGGCGCTCGGCGCCGGGGGCTCGCACGCCGACGCCCGCAAGGCGGCGCAGATCGCGGGCGCCGAGCTCGCGGCCGTCGGCATAAGGCAGAACTACGCCCCGGTGGCCGACGTCAACGTCAACCCGGCCAACCCGGTGATCGGCGTCCGCTCCTACGGCTCCGAGCCCGAGGCCGTCGCCGCCCTGGTGGCCGCGCAGGTCAAGGGCTATCAGCGGGCGGGGGTCGCGGCGACCTCCAAGCACTTCCCCGGGCACGGCGACACGGCCGTCGACAGCCACTACGGGCTGCCGACCATCACCCACACCCGCGCGCAGTGGGACGCGCTCGACGCCCCGCCGTTCCGCGCGGCGATCGCCGCCGGCATCGACTCGATCATGACCGCGCACATCGTCGTACCCGCGCTCGACCCGAGCGGAGACCCGGCGACCCTGTCCCGCCCGATCCTCACCGGCATCCTCCGCGAAGAGCTCGGCTACGACGGCGTGGTGGTCACCGACTCGCTCGGCATGGAGGGCGTACGGACGAAGTACGGCGACGAGCGCGTCCCGGTCCTCGCGCTGAAGGCGGGCGTGGACCAGCTTCTCAACCCGCCGAACCTGTCGGTCGCCTGGAACGCGGTCCTGCGGGCCGTCAAGGACGGCGAGCTGACCGAGGAACGGCTCGACGAATCGATCCTGCGGATCCTGCGGCTCAAGGCGAGGCTGGGCCTCTTCAAGGACCCGTACGTCTCCCACGCCGAGGTCGACCGGACGGTCGGCACCGCGGCCCACCTCGCGCACGCCGACCGGATCGCCGAGCGGACCACGACCCTCCTGGTCAACGAGGGCGGCTTCCTGCCGGTCAGCCGGCGCAGCCACCCCAAGGTCCTGGTCGTCGGCGCCGACCCGGCCTCGCCGTCCGGCACCACCGGGCCGCCGACCACCACCCTGGCCGGCGCGCTCACCGAACTGGGCTTCACCGCACGGGCCCTGTCCACCGGGATCACCCCGACCGCCGCGCGGATCGAGGAGGCGGTGGCGGCCGCGGCCGGTCAGGACCTGGTCGTCGTCGGCACCTACAACGTCACGGCGACCAGCCCCCAGCGCACCCTCGTCGCCCGGCTCGTCGCGACCGGGGTGCCCGTGGTGACGATCGCGATCCGCAACCCGTACGACGTGGCCCGGATCCGGGGGCAGCGGGCCACGCTCGCGGCCTACTCCTGGACGGACGTCGAACTGCGCGCGGCGGTACGGGTGCTGGCCGGGCAGGCCGAGCCGCGCGGGCGGCTTCCCGTCCCCGTGCAGAGCGCCGACGACCCGTCGAAGGTGCTCTTCCCGGTGGGCCACGGCCTGTCGTACGCGTAACGACCGCCGAGGAAGAGCGCGGAGGAAGAGCGCGGAGCCGGCGCCCCGTCGGAAGGACGGGACGCCGGCTCGTGTCGTCGTACGGGCGGAACCGGGCGGCCTCCGGGCGGCCCCGGAACGGCCTACGGGCGGCGCCGGAACGGCCTACGGGCGGCGCAGGCCGTGCTCCCGGGTGGCCTCCTCGTCGACCGGGCGGTCGAGGCGGGCGTCGAAGCGGGCCAGCGGCTGCGCCGCCTGCACCGCCGGGGCGTCGACCCCGGCCCAGGCGAGGATGCGGGCGGTGGCCTTCGCCTTCTCGGCCTCGACGAGACCGGCCACGTTGGCGCCGTGGTTGGCGCCCGGCGCGTAGTAGACGTAGCTGTCACGGGCGCCCTTGCCGAGCCGGAACGGCTCGGCGCCCCACGGGTCGTGGGCGCCGTAGACGAAGAGCATCCGGTTGGCGTTCTTGCGGACCCAGTCGTCCACGTCGCGCATGACCCACGGCTTGAACTTCATCGGGATCTCGCGCGGCACGAAGTTGCGGGCGGGCTGGTAGCCGTAGCGGCTCAGGCCGTCGAGGTGCGGCTGCCGGATGCTGGGCGAGCCGAGCTCGGTGGCCGCCTGGTAGTAGTACGGGGTGTAGTACTCCAGGCCCTGGTCGGTGTAGGCGGACCAGCCGGCGTAGGCGTCGATCGTCTCGTAGACGGTGTCGTCGCTCGCGGTGGCGGCGGCCGGGACCTGGTCGCAGACGTCCTCGCCGTGGTACTGCCAGAAGCCCCAGACGAAGTCGAGGACGACGGCCTCGTACGCCTTGTCGGTCGAGCCGAGCGTGTTGAAGGTGTATCCCTCGGTCTTCGCCCAGTCCTCGAACTTCTTCTGCAGCGGCTCGCGGCGGACCAGGGCCTCGCGCTGCATGGCGTTCAGCCGGTCGCGGCACTCCTTGGTGCCGACGTTCTCGAAGAACCGGTCGTAGGCCGAGTCCTCCCGCTCGACCACGTCGTTGGGCGCCACATAGGCGACGACGCCGTCCATGTCCTTCGGGT
Source organism: Streptomyces sp. NPDC006339 (assembly GCF_040612775.1). NCBI lineage: Bacteria > Bacillati > Actinomycetota > Actinomycetes > Kitasatosporales > Streptomycetaceae > Streptomyces > Streptomyces sp. NPDC006339. The sequence continues at coordinate 167,222 of NZ_JBEXQW010000007.1, read as the reverse complement.
AGAAGCGCTCGTAGTAGGTGGCCGTCATGCCGCCCTTGGAGGCGCCGGTGGAGAGCCACTTCTTGCCGTAGACCGCCTTGAGGGCGGTGAAGATGCGGTGCTGGTCGCTGGCGGCCTGCCAGATGTCCAGCTTCGACCAGTCGGCGGGCTGCGGCCGGGACGGCGTGAAGAACCGGTACTCCATGGAGACCTGGTTGCCGTCGACGATCCGGGTCGGTTCGCTGCGGCTCGGCGTGGTGCTCAGCCCGTAACCGCTGGTGCGGAAGACGGTGGGGCGGTCCGTGTCCTTGTGGAGGATCGAGATCCGCTGCTTGAACGTGCCCGCCCACGGGCGGTGGTGGTCGACCGGCTGCTCGTACTCCAGGACGAAGAAGCGGTAGCCGGCGTACGGCTTCTCCTCGATCAGGCTCATCCCGGGTATCGCCAGGATGCGGTCCTTGATGTCCGCGGCCTGCGTGTCCGCGCTCTGCGAGTCGGCGAAGGACGTGCTGCCGGACTCCGGTTCCACGGCGGTAGCCACACCGGTCGACCCGACGGTGCCTATGAGCACCGACAGCGACAGCAGCCATCTGAGCGACTTGCGCATGCACCCTCCCCTTGGTTCACAACGGTGTCGCGAACCTAGCGGGATCGATGTGCGGGCCGCCAGACCTGATGGGGACTTACCTATGGATGTGCACAGGATCGCCTACGGATCCGGGCGCCGTCGGTCCCGGCACGGACGTCCCGGCCCGGACGTCCCGGCCCGGACGTCCCGGCCCAGGGCGTCTCAGCACAGGACCCAGCCGGTGGAGGTGCCGCGGCCGGCGACGGAGGCGGAGGCCCGGACACAGCGGTTGAGGGCGTGTACGGTCACGGGCCCGGCCTGGCGCGTGAACCGGCCGGAGTTGACGGCGGCCCGCCCGCCGCGCGGCTGGAGCGAGACCGACATCGCCTGCCGGGGACCCGGCCGCTTGGTCACGGCGAGCGCGCACACGTACTGCCGGGTCCGGTAGAGCCGCAGCTCTCCGGTGGCGAAGCCGATGGTGCGGGTGGGGCGCCCGTTGCAGACGGAGGCGGCGTCGGCGCTTCCCGCGCCCGGTCCGGCCAGGACCAGGACACCGGCGCCGAGGGCCAGGGCGAGCACGTACGCGGACAGCCTGCGGACGGCCGTCACCGCAACCCCACCGAACACACGCACCCCTCCCCTGCTCCAGCCGTACATGTTTACGACGCGGCCGGGGCGGATTCGGTTGCCGGCCGGCGGTGGCTAGCCCGCGGGGGCGCCCCCGGTGAAGTGGGCGAGGACCAGGGTGAGGAAGGTCGCCTCGGCGCCGACCATGATCCAGAAGGCCGCCGTGCGGACCGGGGCGGGCGGGGCGCCGCTCGGGGTGCACAGGGCCGTGATCCAGGCGGCGGCCGCGACGGCGAGGGAGAGCACGGTCAGCCAACCGGGGACGTCGCCGCAGGTGCCCTGCATCACGCAGCGCGTGCCGCTCTCGGAGGCGAGCGCGAGGACCACGACCAGGAAGGTCGCCGGAATCAGGCCGAGGCCGGTCCATAGGGCACGGACGCGCAGCCGGCGCGCGTCGGAGGGTGCGGGGGCGGGAGGGGTGGGAGGGGCGGCGGGTGCCGGCAGTTCGTCGCTCATGGGAACGATTGAACCGGCCCCGCCGCCGCCCGGCATGAGCTGCCGTACTCAGATCGCCTCCGCGCCCGCCCGTTCCTCCTCGGCAGGCCGGTCGGCCCGGTCGGTGGACTCGCCGACGAAGGTGCGCCACAGCTCCGCGTAGCGGCCGCCGCGGGCGAGCAGTTCGTCGTGGGTGCCGTCCTCGGCGATCCGGCCGTGGTCCATGACGATCACCCGGTCGGCGCGGGCGGCCGTGGTGAGGCGGTGGGCCACGACCAGGGTGGTGCGGCGGCCGGCCAGGCGGTCGGTGGCCGCGTTGACCTGGGCCTCGGTGGCCAGGTCGAGGGCGGCGGTGGCCTCGTCCAGCAGCAGCACGTCGGGGTCGACCAGCTCGGCGCGGGCGAGGGCGATGAGCTGGCGCTGGCCCGCCGACAGGTTCCGGCCGCGCTCGGCGACCTCGTGGAGGTAGCCGCCGTCGAGGGTGGCGATCATGTCGTGGGCGCCGACCGCGCGGGCCGCGGCCTCCACCTCCGCGTCGGTGGCGTCGGGACGCCCGTACGCGATGGCGTCGCGGACCGTCCCGGGGAAGAGATACGCCTCCTGCGGCACGACGCCGAGGCGGTGGCGGTACGCGGTGAGGTCGAGCTCGCGCAGGTCGGTGCCGTCCGCGGTGACCCGGCCGCCCGTCGGGTCGTAGAACCGGGCGACCAGCTTGACCAGCGTCGACTTGCCGGCGCCGGTCTCGCCGACGAAGGCCACGGTCTGCCCGGCCGGGATGCGCAGGTCGATGTCCGACAGGGCCTCCTCGCCGCCGTCGGCGGAGCCGTAGCCGAAGGAGACGTTCTCGAAGGCGATCTCGCCGCGCAGCGAGGGCACGTCGAGCGGGGCGGCCGCGGGGGCGGTGGACGTCGGCTCCTGGAGGAGCTCCTGCATCCGCTTCAGCGAGACCGCGGCCTGCTGGTAGCCGTCGAAGACCTGGGAGAGCTGCTGGACCGGGGCGAAGAAGAGGTCGATGTAGAGAAGGTAGGCGACGAGGGCGCCGGTGGTGAGGGTGCCCGCCTGGATCCGGTTCGCGCCCACGATCATCACGGCGGCGGCCGCCACCGAGGACAGCAGCGTCACGAAGGGGAAGTAGACGGAGATCAGCCACTGGCCGCGCACGCGCGCGTCCCGGTAGGCGGCACCGCGCTCGGCGAAGCGCTCGGCGCCCGATCGCTCCCGGCCGAATGCCTGCACGATCCGCAGTCCGGCGACCGACTCCTGGAGGTCTCCGTTGACGACGCTGATCCGCTCCCGGGCCAGCTCGTACGCCTTCACGCTGGAGCGACGGAAGAAGTAGGTCGCGATCGCGAGGACCGGCAGGGTCGCGAAGACGACCAGGGCGAGCTGGAGGTCGAGCACCAGCAGCGCCACCATGATCCCGAAGAAGGTGACGACGGAGACGAACGCGGTGACCAGACCGGTCTGGAGGAAGGTCGACAGGGCGTCGACGTCCGTCGTCATCCGGGTCATGATCCGGCCGGTGAGCTCGCGCTCGTAGTAGTCGAGGCCGAGCCGCTGGAGCTGGGCGAAGATCTTCAGGCGCAGCGCGTAGAGGACCCGCTCGCCGGTGCGTCCGGTCATGCGGATCTCGGCGGTCTGCGCGGCCCACTGCACGACGACGGTGCCGAGGGCGAGCAGGGAGGCGGCCCAGACGGCACCGATGGCGAGCTGGTTCACGCCCTCGTCGATGCCGTGCCGGATCAGCACGGGCAGGAACAGTCCGGCGCCGGCGTCGAGGGCGACCAGGCCGAGGCTGACCAGGAGCGGCAGCCCGAAGCCGCGCAGCAGCCGGCGCAGCCCGTAGGTCTCCTCGGGCTCGACGGCCCGGGTCTCGTCGACGTCCGGGGTGCCGTCGGCCGGCGGCAGCGCCTCGACGGCCGCGAGCAGCTCGGGGGTGGCCCCGGCGGCCCGGGTCGTGCGGTCGTCGCCGTCCGGGCGGCCTTCGCGCACCCACAGGGCGGGGGTGATGCCCCGCTCGGCGTCGAACTCGGCGTCCAGCTCGGCCCGCAGGGCGCGGTCCTCCTGGTCCGTCTCCTCGGCCGCGCCGGCCGGGGTGTGACCGGGCGAGACGCCGCCGAGTTCGTCGGGGTCGGTGAGGAGCTGCCGGTAGAGCGCGGAGCGCTCCTGGAGCTCCTCGTGGGTGCCGAGGTCGGCGAGCCGGCCGCCGTCGAGGACGGCGATGCGGTCGGCGAGGCCGAGGGTGGAGCGGCGGTGGGCGATGAGCAGCGTGGTGCGGCCCGCCATCACGGCCTTCAGGGCCTCGTGGATCTCGTGCTCGACCCGGGCGTCGACGGCGGAGGTGGCGTCGTCGAGGACGAGCAGCCTCGGGTCGGTGAGGATCGCGCGGGCGAGGGCGATGCGCTGGCGCTGACCGCCGGAGAGGGTGAGGCCGTGCTCGCCGACCTTGGTGTCGTAGCCCTCGGGCAGCTCGGCGATGAAACGGTCCGCCTGGGCGGCGCGTGCGGCGGCCTCGATCTGCTCGTCGGTCGCGTCGGGGACGCCGTACGCGATGTTGGCGCGGACGGTGTCGGAGAAGAGGAAGGAGTCCTCGGGGACGAGGCCGATCGCGGCCCGCAGCGACTCCAGAGTCAGCTCGCGCACGTCGTGGCCGCCGACGAGGACGGCGCCGCGGGTCACGTCGTAGAAGCGGGGAAGCAGCAGCGAGACGGTGGACTTGCCCGAGCCGGAGGCGCCGACGACGGCGACGGTCTCGCCGGCCCGGATCTCCAGCGAGAAGCCGTCGAGGACGGGCCGGGTGCCGCTGCCCCCGGAGTCCCCTTCGGGCCCGGTGTCCCCGTCGCGCCCGGTGTCCCCGTACGCGAAGGAGACGTCGTCGAACTCGACGGTGGCGGGCGCGTCGGCCGGCAGCACCTTCGTGCCGTCCTTGATCGCCGGCTCGGTGTCGATCAGCTCGACGACCCGCTCGACGCCGGCGCGGGCCTGCTGGCCGACGGTGAGGACCATCGCGAGCATGCGGACCGGGCCGACGAGCGAGGCCAGGTAGGAGGAGAAGGCGACGAAGGTGCCCAGCGAGATCTGGCCCCGGTAGGCGAGCCAGCCGCCGAGGGCGAGGACGGCGACCTGGCCCAGGGCGGGCACGGCCTGGAGGGCGGGGGTGTAGAGCGCGTTCAGCCGGATGGTGCGCAGCCGGGCGGCGAAGAGGCGGCGGCCCGCGGCGCGGATCTTGCCGGTCTCCTGCCCCTCCTGCCCGAAGCCCTTGACGACCCGGACACCGGTCACGGCCCCGTCGACGACGCCGGCGACGGCGGCGGCCTCCTGCTGGGCGGCCCAGGTGGCAGGGTGGAGGCGGGTGCGGCTGAGCTTGGCGATGTACCAGAGGGCGGGGGCGACGGCGAGGGCGACGAGGGTGAGCGGGATCGACAGCCAGGCCATCACGGCCAGCGAGATGAGGAAGAGCAGGACGTTCCCGATCGTCATCGGGAGCATGAACAGCAGGCCCTGGATGAGCTGGAGGTCGCTGGTGGCGCGCCCGACGACCTGCCCGGTGGACAGCTCGTCCTGCCGCCGCCCGTCGAGCCGCACGATGGTGGCGTACATGTCGTCGCGGAGGTCCCGCTGGACGTCGAGGGCGAGACGGCCGCCGTAATAGCGGCGGATGTAGGTGAGGACGTAGACGAGGACGGCGGCGCCGATGAGGAGGCCGGTCCAGACGGTGAGCGACCGGGTCCCGGCCCCGATGACGTCGTCGATGATCACCTTGGTGATGAGGGGGACGAGCGCGAGGACGGCCATGCCGGCGAGGGACGAGCCGAGCGCGAGCACGACGTCCGTCCGATACCGCCAAGCGTACGCCCACAGCCTGCGCGCCCACCCCTGCCGGGCGCTCTTGGTCTGTTCTTCCTGCCCCACCGCCGCCACGTGGCGCCTCCCGTCGATCCTGCTCTACCGGAAGGCCCAACACGCCCGACGTGCGATTTCATCCCGCCGCAACAATCGGCGGCGCGGTGGGTAGGAATCAGACGGCCGCCGTCGGGCGGCCGCGGGCGAGCGGAGGGGAAGGGGTGGTCCGTGTCGCGGGTCGAGGAAGGCAGGCCGTACGCCTGGGGTGAGCTGTACGCGGCGCTGCTGGTGCTGGAGGGCATCGCCGTGACCGGAAGGATCGCCGCGGTGCCGGAGCAGCAGGTGCGGCGGACGGCGTACATGCCGCGGAGCGTCTTCGAGGACCGTCTGCGGGGCGTCGGCGGGCATGTGTTCACCGCGCGGCAGAAGGGCGGGAGCACCGCCGAGGCCGCCGCGGCGGTGTTCGCCGACATCGGGAGGCTGATACGCCCGGAGCGCATGCCGCTGCACGGGCTGGGGCAGAGCGCGGCGGAAGAGTTCCGGCAGGGGTACGAGGCCCGGGTGGCCGCGTACCGGAAGGCGTGGGCGGAGCTGGCGGGCTGAGCTCGCGGGCTGAGCCCGCCGAGCCGGCGGGCTCAGCCGTACGGCCGCCGGGACGCACCCGTGCCCGGCCTCTCGGGGGCCGGGCACGGTCGGCACGGCCCGGGTCAGAGGTGCGTCGGCTCGAACATCCGCAGCAGGGCCGGGAGGACCACGACCGAGGGGCCCGGGGTGGCCAGGGCGGTGGAGAGGTCCTCGGCGAGGGTGTCGGGGGTGGTGAGGGCGGCCGGGACGCCGAAGGACTCGGCGAGGGCGACGAAGTCCGGGCGGGACAGCTCGGTGGCGCCGGCGGCGGGCTCGCCGAAGGCGTCCGTCATGTACTCGCGGAGGATGCCGTAGCCGCCGTCGTCGACGATCAGCCAGGTCACGTCGAGCCCGTACTGCTGGGCCGTCGCCAGCTCCGCGAGCGAGTACATCGCGCCGCCGTCGCCGGAGACCGCGAGGACCGGGTGGCCCGGGTCGGCGGCCGCCGCGCCGAGGGCGGCGGGGAAGGCGTAGCCGAGGCCGCCGGCGCCCTGCGCGGAGTGCATGGTGTTGGGGTGCCGGGCGTCGAAGGCGGACCAGGCCCAATAGGACAGGATCGTCATGTCCCAGAAGCTCGGGGCCCGGTTCGGCAGCGCCTTCCGCACGGCGGCGACGACCCGCTGCTCCAGGCCGAGGTCCTGGGCGGCGATCCGGTCGGCGACCTTGGCAAGGACGGTACGGACCCGGGCGGGGGCGGTGTCGTCCGGGCGCTCGTCCACGGTCTCCAGGAGGGCCTGGAGGGCGAGCCGGGCGTCGGCGTGGATGCCGAGCGCGGGGTGGTTGGACTCCAGCTTCCCGGCGTCGGCCTCGATCTGGATGATCCGGCCGCGCGGGGCGAAGGTGTGGTAGTTCGAGGACAGCTCGCCGAGGCCGGAGCCGACGACGAGGAGGACGTCGGCGTCCTCCAGGAAGTCGGTGGTGTGCCGGTCCTCCAGCCAGGACTGGAGGGAGAGCGGGTGCGTCCAGGGGAAGGCGCCCTTGCCGCCGAAGGTGGTGACGACGGGGGCGTTGATCCGCTCGGCGAGGGCGAGGAGCTTGCCGGAGGCGTCGGAGCGTACGACTCCGCCGCCCGCGATGATCGCGGGCCGGGCCGCCTTCGCGAGCAGGTCGGCGGCGACGGCGGTCAGTTCGGGGCGGGGCACGATCTCGTCCGGGGTCGCGTCCATCGCCGTGACGACCGGCAGGGTCGTCTCCGCGAGCAGCACGTCCTGCGGGATCTCGACCCAGACGGGCCCGTGCGGGGCGGTGAGCGCCGACTTCCAGGCCGCCGCGAGCGCGGACGGGATCTGGGACTGCGTACGGACGGTGTGGACGGACTTCACGACGTCCCGGAACGACGCCTGCTGGTCGCGCAGCTCGTGCAGATAGCCGTGGCGGCCGCCGCCGAGCCCGGCGACGGGGACCTGGCTGCCGATGGCGAGCACGGGCGCGGAGGCGGCGGCGGCCTCCTGGAGCGCGGCGAGCGACATGAGCGCGCCGGGGCCGGTCGAGAGCAGCAGCGGGGCGGCCTCGCCGGTGATCCGGCCGTACGCGTCGGCGGCGAAGCCCGCGTTGTTCTCCATGCGCAGGCCGACGTACCGCAGCGAGGACCGGCGCAGCGCGTCGAACATGCCGAGCGCGTGCTGCCCGGGCAGCCCGAACACGGTGGACGCGCCGAGCCCGGCGAGCGTCTCGACGACGAGATCCCCGCCGTGCCGCCCGGCGGGCGGATCCAGCGCGGCGGCCGTCTGCGCGGCGGTGGGCCGCAGGACGAGGTCGTGATCGTGCGTCATGGGAGTCCCTCGAGACGTGTACGTCGGTCCCGGCCCGGCAACGGGCGCGGCCGGGGCGTTCCGGCCACGAGTATCGCGCGTACGGAGCGGCGGGCCCGGGCGGGGTCGGGCCGGTCCGGCTGCGCGGGGAGGGGTCGGGCTCGGTGAGCCCGACCCCTCCCCGGTCGCCGGGGCTCCGCTCGGGACCCCCGGCGGGCCGGTCTGCCCTCGCCTTACTGCGCCGCGCGCTGGGCGGCGATCTGGCGGGACATGATCGTGGTCAGCTCGTACGCCGTGTGGGAGGCGGCGACCGCGGTGATCTCGGCGTGGTCGTAGGCGGGGGCCACCTCCACGACGTCGGCGGAGACCAGGTTGCAGGAGGACAGGCCGCGCAGGATCTCCAGGAGCTCGCGGGAGGTCATGCCGCCGGCCTCGGGGGTGCCGGTGCCGGGGGCGTGGGCCGGGTCGAGGCAGTCGATGTCGATGGAGATGTAGAGCGGGCGGTCGCCGATGCGCTGGCGCAACTGGTCGGCGACCTCGTCGGCGCCGCGGCGGTAGATGTCCGCCGACGTGACGATGCCGAAGCCCATCTTCTCGTCGTCGGTCAGGTCCTGCTTGCCGTAGAGCGGGCCGCGCGTGCCGACGTGCGACAGCGCCTCGGTGTCGAGGATGCCCTCCTCGACGGCCCGGCGGAACGGGGTGCCGTGGGTGTACTCGGCACCGAAATAGGTGTCCCACGTGTCGAGGTGGGCGTCGAAGTGGAGCAGGGCGACCGGGCCGTGCTTCTTCGCGACGGAGCGCAGCAGCGGCAGGGCGATGGTGTGGTCGCCGCCCAGGGTCATCATGCGGGCGCCGGTGGCGAGCAGGTCGTCGGCGGCGGCCTCGACGGTCTCGACGGCCTCGTTGATGTTGAACGGGTTGGCGGCGATGTCACCGGCGTCGGCGACCTGCGCGAGGGCGAAGGGGGAGGCGTCCTGGGCCGGGTTGTACGGGCGCAGCAGACGCGACGCCTCGCGGATGGCGTTGCCGCCGAAGCGGGCGCCGGGGCGGTAGGAGACGCCGCTGTCGAAGGGGACGCCGACCACGGCGACGTCGGCGGTGCCGACCTCGTCGAGCCGCGGCAGCCGGGCGAACGTCGCGGGACCGGCGTACCGCGGGATGCGGGACGAGTCGATCGGCCCGCGGAAGGCGTTCTGGTCGCTGCTGCTCATGGTCGGGTCCTCCTGGGACTGGGATGTTCTGCCTTGATGCCACGACAGTAGGTGGCCGGAGAGCGGCACTGAAGTGTACGTTTCCTCCACTGTACGTACGGGGGATGTACGAAGGGTCCATGACCATGAGCGTGACGGCGACGGCTGCTCCGGAGCCCGGCTCCACTCCCCCGGCACCGCCGGTCCCGCTGTCCGCGCTGCTCGCCCGCGCGGAACTGGGGCTCAGGCTGCTCACGGGACCCGACGACGTCTCGCTGCACTGGGTGCACACCTCGGAGATGGCCGACCCCTACCCGTATCTGCTGGGGGGCGAGCTCCTGATGACGGCGGGCGTGCAGCTCACGGACCCGGCGCGCTACGTGGAGCGGGTGGTGGAGGCGGGGGCGGCGGCGCTCGGCTTCGGCGTGACCCCGGTGTACGACACGGTGCCGCCGGAGCTCGTCGCGGCCTGCGCGCGCCAGGGCCTGCCGCTCGTGGAGGTCCCTCCGAAGACGCCGTTCACGGCCGTGGCCCGGGCGCTGTGGCGGCTGATGGCGGAGGCGCGGCTGCACGAGCTGCGCCGGGTGAGCGAGGCCCAGCAGTCCCTGGCGGCCGCGGCCGCCCGCCCCTCGCCCGTCCCGGCGGTGCTCGGCGCGCTCGCCTCCCGCCTGCGCGGCCGCGCGGTGCTGTTCGGCCCGGCCGGCACAGCCGCGGGCGGTACGGCCGCTCCGAGCGGCACGGGCGCTCCGGGCACCGCCCTCCGTACCGAAGTGGCGGCGGCCGGCCGGGAGATCCCGCCCGAGGCGGCGCGGGCGCTCGCCGATCTCGCGGGGGTGGTCGGGCCCCGCCCGGGCGGCCCCGCGTCGGCCAGCGGTGACGGCGGCGGGCTGCGGCTCGCCGCGTACGCGCTGGGCGGCGGCGACGGGCCGACCCTCGGCGTGGCCACCGAGCGCCTGGAACCGGGCGACCACACGATCGCGGGCGTCGCGGTCGTCCTGCTCTCCCTCCTCACCGCCCCGCACCGCGCCGCCGACGTCACCGCCCGGGACACCGCCCTGGTCCGGCTGCTCCTCGGCGCGCCCCCGGCGGAGGCGGCGCGCGCCCTGGGCCCCGGCCCGTGGACGGTCGTGCACGCCCGGGGCGGCGACGGCACCCCGTTCGCGGCGGCGGCGCTGGCGGCGGCGCTCGGGACGCCGCTGGTGGAGGGCGGCTCCGAGGCCGTACGGCTGCTCCTCCCCGCCGACGAGGCCGTCACCGCCCGGCCCGGCTGGACCCTCGGGGTCAGCGCCCCGGCCGAGGCGGCGGACCTGCCCGCCGCCGACGCGCAGGCGGCCCGGGCGCTGCGGCGGGCGCAGGCCACCCGGGCCGCCCTGGTCCGGCACCGCGCGACCGGGCTCGCCGGCCTCGTGGACCGGGACGAGGCCGCCGCGTACGCCCGCGCACTGCTCGCCCCGCTCGGCGGACCGGGGCCGCTGACCGAGACGCTGCGGACCTGGCTGTCGCTGCACGGAAGCTGGGACCGGACGGCGGTGGCGATGGACATCCACCGCAACACCGTCCGGCAGCGGATCGCCCGCGCCGCCGCGCTCCTCGACCGGGACCTGGACGACCCGGACGTCCGGATGGAGCTGTGGTTCGCCCTCCGGGCCGTGTGACCGGGAGAAGCTCCCGGCTCAGTGGAGCTTGTTCACGGCCGTCTTCGTCGTGGTGCGGAAGCCGGTCAGCGGGGCGTCCTTCAGGTCGCCCATCTGGCCCCAGCGGACGAAGGTGACGGTGCGGCCGTCGCGGCCGACGGAGAAGAGGTGGATGTCGGTGCTGCCGATCTGCGGGTCGGCGGTGTCCAGGCTGTACACCCAGGCGCCTTCCTCGACGGCGAGCTTGCCGTGGTACGCGCTGACGGCGTCCAGCCCGGGGTTCTGCTGCTCGAGCAGGGGCCCGCAGCCGGCGAGGGCCTTGCGGAGGGTGTCGACCAGCTTCACGGCGTCGGCCTCGGTGCGGGCGACGGTGGTGATCTGGACGCCGTTGGTGTCGAGCTCGGTGGTGAACTCGCGGTAGCGGGTGTTCTGCGCCGGGATCTTGTACGGGGCGCAGAGGGCGCCGCCGTTCTCCGGGACGCCGGTGAAGACCTGGGTGGCGGTCCACGGCGTCGACGACGGCGGCATCTGGGAGGCCGCGAGGAAGGCGGGCTGGGCGGCGGCCTGCGCCGGGGCCGTGGCGAGGGCCGCGAGGCCCAGGGCGGCAGCGGCGGCGGTGGCGAGTGCGGTACGGAGCCTGTTCATGCTGGTGGATCCCCCGTCGGGTCGTTCGGTCAGTGCTCGACCAGCGTCGGGCCGGCGCCCGCCGCCTGCAACGGTGACGCGCCCACCGTCCGTCCCGGAACCATTCCACCCCCGCTGACGTGCAGGGATGTAAAGGGTGGGACGCAGGGTCGAGGGGGATGGAATGCCGAAGGACGCCGCCGTCGAGGAATTCGCGGGGCTCGTCCGCACGCTCAAGGCACGGGACGGGAGGAGTTACGAGGCGCTGGGCCGGCGCCTGAGCGTCAGCGCGTCCACACTCCACCGCTACTGCTCGGGCGCGACCGTCCCGGAGGAGTTCGCCGTGGTCGACCGCCTCGCCCTGCTGTGCGGGGCGGACGAGGAGGAGCGGCGGGCCCTGGAGGCGGCCTGGACCCGCGCGGACCGCACCCGCCGCCCTCCGGCGCCGCAGCCCGCCCACGCGCCCGAGCCCGCCCCGGTACGGAAGCCGGCACCCAAGCCCGGGCCGACACCGGAGCCCGAGCCCGGGCCGACCCCGGAGCCCGCGCCCGCGCCGGAGCCCGCGTCCGCCTCCGAGCCGGAACCCGTGCACGCGCGCGTGCCGGACCTCCCGGCCGAGCGGCGGAGGCGCCGGTGGGGCTGGGCGGTCGTGGTCGGCGTGGTGCCGGCGGTCGTGGCGATGGTGACGCTCGGAGCCGTACTCCTGCCCGGGAAGACCCGGGAGCCGGCCGCCGGACCGCCGCCGCCGCTGACGTGGACGGTCGCCTCGCACCTCTGGGAGAACGGGTGCGGGCACACCTACCTCGTGGAGCGGATGCCTCCTCCCCCGCCGCAGGCGGCCGACGCGCGGAGCTGGGCGGCGGCGCAGCGGGCCGTGGACGGCGGACGGACGCTGGTGCGCGTGTCGGTGCAGGGGAAGAGCGCGGCGGCGGTGGTGCTCCAGGCGCTGCACGTGCGGGTGGTGGAGCGGGGCGCGCCGCTGCCGTGGGCGGCGTACCGGACGGACGACGGGTGCGGCAGCGCGGTGACGCCGCGCCGTTTCGAGGTGGACCTGGACCGGCCGCGGCCGGTGGCGCGGGCACTGGACGGGTACGACGCCTCCGGGGAGGAGGGCCGCACGCTCCCGGCGGTCTCCTTCCCGTACGCGGTCAGCGCCGCCGAGCCGGAGGAGCTGCTGATCTCGGCGGGGGCGGCCGGGTGTGACTGCCGCTGGTACCTGGAGCTGGAGTGGAGCTCGGAGGGGCGCCGGGGCACGGTCCGGATCGGGGACGAGGACGGCGCGCCCTTCCGGACGAGCGGAGCCGAGGGGCGGCCGGTGTACGGGTACGACTCCGTCGGGCGGGCCTGGATCACACGTGAGGACTCTGGACAGGGCGGGTGACCGCTGGGTAACTTCGTTGACGACCGACTGAGCAAGCGCTTAGAAAACTGAGCCCGGACACCGGAGGAGTCGCACCGTGCGCCGTACCGTATTCAACGAGGACCACGAGGCGTTCCGGGAGACCATCCGGGCCTTCATCGAGGCCGAGGTCGTGCCGGTCTACGACGAGTGGTTCGCCGCCGGTCAGGCGCCCCGCGACTTCTACTACAAGCTCGGCGAGCTGGGCGTCTTCGGCATCAACGTGCCCGAGGAGTTCGGCGGCGCCGGCCTGGACACCCACAAGTTCGAGGCCGTCCTCTACGAGGAGACCGCCCGCGCGGGCGTGCAGTTCGGCGGCTCCGGCGTGCACGTCCTCCTGGCGCTCCCGTACATCAAGATGCTCGCCACCGACGAGCAGAAGAAGCGTTACCTCCCGAAGTTCGTCTCCGGCGAGGAGATGTGGGCCCTCGCGATGACCGAGCCGGGCACCGGCTCCGACGTCGCGGGCATGAAGACCACCGCCAAGCTCTCCGAGGACGGCACCCACTACGTCCTCAACGGCGCCAAGACCTTCATCACCGGCGGCGTCCACGCCGACCGCGTCATCGTCTGCGCCCGCACCTCCGCCCCCTCGGCCGAGGACCGCCGCTTCGGCATCTCCCTCTTCGCCGTGGACACCAAGTCCGAGGGCTACTCCATCGGCCGCAAGCTCGACAAGCTGGGCCTGCGCACCTCCGACACCGCCGAGCTGGCGTTCGTCGACGTCAAGGTGCCGGCCGAGGACCTGCTCGGCGAGGAGGGCAAGGGCTTCTCCTACCTCGGCCACAACCTGGCCTCCGAGCGCTGGGGCATCGCCTTCGGCGCCTACGCGCAGGCCAAGGCCGCCGTCCGCTTCGCCCAGCAGTACGTCACCGACCGCACGGTCTTCGGCAAGCCGGTCGCACACTTCCAGAACACCAAGTTCGAGCTGGCCGCCTGCCAGGCCGAGGTCGACGCCGCCGAGGCCGTCGCCGACCGTGCCCTGGAGGCCCTGGACGCGGGCGAGCTGACCCCGGCGGAGGCCGCCTCCGCCAAGCTCTTCTGCACCGAGGTCGCCCACCGCGTGATCGACCGCTGCCTCCAGCTCCACGGCGGCTACGGCTACATGAACGAGTACCCGATCGCCCGCCTGTACGCCGACAACCGCGTCAACCGCATCTACGGCGGCACCAGCGAGATCATGAAGTCGATCATCGCCAAGTCGATGGGTCTGTAAGTGCCCGACCCGCACACCGCACTCGATGACCTGCTCGCTCTGCTCGACCTGGAGCGGATCGAGCAGGACATCTTCCGGGGCGAGTCCCGCTCCGCCCTCGTCCCCCGCGTCTTCGGCGGCCAGGTGGCCGCCCAGGCGCTGGTGGCGGCGGGGCGGACCGTCCCCGGTGACCGGCTCGCCCACTCCCTGCACGCGTACTTCCTGCGCCCCGGGGACCCGGGCGCGCCGATCGTGTACACGGTCGACCGCATCCGCGACGGCCGGTCCTTCACCACCCGCCGGGTGGTCGCGGTCCAGCACGGCCAGCCGGTCTTCCACCTGTCGGCGTCCTTCCAGACGTACGAGGAGGGCCTGGAGCACCAGGCGGACATGCCGCCCGCCCCGGACCCGGAGTCGCTGCCGACGGCCGACGAGATGCTGCCCCGGCACCTCCCCCGGGAGGTCGCGGACCGGCTGATCGAGGCCCGCGCCGCCGTGGACCTGCGCTATGCCGACGTACCGCCGTGGGGCTCGGTCGGGCAGCCGCGCGAGCCGCGCTCGCAGGTCTGGTTCCGCACCAACGGCAAGCTGGCCGACGACCCCCTGCTGCACGTCGTCCTGGCCACGTACGTCTCCGACATGACGCTGCTCGACTCGGTCCTGCTCGCGCACGGCCGGGGCGGCTGGGCGCTCGGCGACGTCGTCGGTGCCTCCCTCGACCACGCGATGTGGTTCCACCGCCCCTTCCGGGCGGACGAATGGCTCCTCTACGACCAGGAGTCGCCCACCTCCTCCGGCGGGCGCGGCCTCGGCCAGGCCCGGATCTACACGCAGGACGGGCGCCTGGCGATCTCCGTCATCCAGGAGGGTGTCGTTCGCGTCCCGCGCTGACGAGCGGACATACCGTCCGATTCATGGCGGACAACGGGAAGCGCGGTGGGAACGGCGAGAACGGTGGGAACGGCGAGAACGGTGAGAGCACCTTCACCGTGATCGTGGCCGCGGCGGCGAACCTCGGGATCGCCGCCGCCAAGGCCGTGGCGGGCGTGATCTCCGGGTCGAGCGCGATGCTCTCCGAGGCGGCGCACTCGGTCGCCGACACGGTCACCGAGGTCATGCTGCTCACGGCGCTCAAGCGGAGCGAGAAGCCGGCCGACGAGGACCATCCCCTCGGGCACGGCGGCGAGCGCTATGTCTGGGCGATGCTCGCGGCCGTCGCCACCTTCGTCGGCGGAGCGGTCTTCTCCGTGTACGACGGCGTCCACACCCTCATCCACGGCGAGGAGCCGGGCGACCCCCTCGTCGCGTACCTCGTGCTCGGCGTCGCCGCCGTCCTGGAGGGCTTCTCGCTGCGGACCGCCGTCCGGCAGGTCAGGGCGGAGGCGGACCGGCTGGACGCGCCCTTCGCCCGCTATCTGCGCCTGACCCCCGACACGACGGTCAAGGCCGTCGTCATGGAGGACTCCGCCGCCCTCGCGGGCCTGATGCTGGCGGCCGGCGGCCTGCTCGGCGGCCAGCTCACCGGCTCCGGCGTCTGGGACGGCGTCGCCTCGCTCCTGATCGGCGCGCTGCTCGTGTACGTGGCCTGGGTGCTCGGCCGCTCCAACGCGCAACTCCTCATCGGCCGGCCACTCCCCCGCCCCCTGCGGGCCGCGGTCCGCGAGGAGCTGCTCGCGGTGGAGCAGGTGGTGGACGTCCTGGATCTCACGACCCTGATCCAGGGCCCGGACGAGGTCCTGGTGGCGGCGAAGGTCGACTTCCGGGACGTGGCGACGGCCGCGGAGATCGAACGCGCCTGCGAAGAGGCGGAGAACCGCCTCCGCACCCGCTTCCCCGCAGTCCGCCGCGTCTACCTGGACCCGACGCCGGGCCGCGGTTGACGGCGACGGGCGGGGCCCGGGGGCCGGAGCGGGGCTCAGTCCAGCAGGCCCGCCGTGTCCAGCAGGTACGCCGTCAGCGGCTCGTAGGAGCGCGGGTCCAGGACGTGGTCGTCGAGGGGGACGGTGACCTGCATGGTGCCCTCGGCCTCCGCGAGGAAGAGGGCCGGGTCGTTGCAGTCGGCGTAGCCGACGGAGTCGACGCCCCGCTGGGCCGCGCGGCCGGCCCAGCCGTGGTCGGCGACCACGAGGTCCGGGGCGGGCTCGCCGAGGGACTCCAGGGCGTCCAGGATCGCGTTCATCGGCTCCGGGGAGTGGGTGTGCCACAGGGTGGCGCCCCGCTCGAAGACGGCGACGTCGGCGAACTGCACCACGTATCCCTCGTCGGCCACCAGCCCGCCGGGGATGCGGACGATCTCGCAGCCGCGGGCCCGCAGCGCCGCCGCGACCCGGCTGTGGGCGTCGATCAGGGCGCCGGGGTGGCCGGTCGCGAAGAGCACTCGCTCCTTCCCGGCGGCGGCCTTGGCGAGGCGGGCGGCCATGCGGTCGAGGGCGGCGACGGTCAGCTCGGGGTCGATGGTGTCCTGCCCGGTGCGGTGCGCCGGGTCGTCGACGACTCCGCAGCGCTCGGCCATCACCGCGAGGACGTCCTGCTCGTCGCTCCAGCGGTCGCCGAACTCCAGGCCGAGCCAGTAGTGCCGGTCGCCGTTGGCGAGCTTCCGGTAGTGGCTGAGGTTGTTGTCGCGGGGCGTGGCGACGTCCCCGGCGATACGGGTCCGGACGAGGTGCTCGACGAGGGCGGCGCGGCTGAGTATCGGCATGCCCCCCATTCTGCCGGGCACCCGCCCCGCCCCGTACGCCGTTTCCCGCCGCCGGGGCGGGCCCCGGGCGGACCTCAGCCGGCCAGGGCTCCCAGGGCGCCGTGCGCCAGGTCGCGCAGGAGGGTCTCCATGGCCGGGCGGCCGAGGGGGGCGCCGAGGTGGGGAGTGGAGTTGAGGAGGCCGAAGACCGCGTGGACGGCGGCGCGGACCTGGGGTTCGCCCGCGTCGGGGTACAGCTCGCGCACGACGGCGACCCACAGCTCGACGTACTGGCGCTGGAGCTGCCGTACCCGCTTGCGGTCCTCGTCCTTGAGGCGGTCGAGCTCGCGGTCGTGGAGGGTGATGAGGGGCCGGTCGTCGAGGGCGAAGTCGATGTGCCCGTCGATGAGGGAGCCGAGCAGGGCGCGTGGGTCGCCGTCCGACTCGGCCACCCGCAGCCGGCCGCCGTCGAGGAGCCGCTCGCTGATGCCGACGAGCAGCTCGGCGAGCATCGCGTCCTTGCCGGGGAAGTGGCGGTAGAGGCCGGGGCCGCTGATGCCGACCGCGGCCCCTATCTCGTCCACGCCCACCCCGTGGAAGCCGCGCTCGGCGAACAGGCGGGCGGCCTCCTTGAGGATCTGCTCGCGTCGCGTCGGGGCGTCGACGCGGCCGGTCGTCGGGGTGGAAGTGGTGGTCATGGATTCGATTCTAGACAACCCGGTTAGCGGTCGTTAACCTGAGCGCCATACGACATGCGTTAACGCTCATTAACCGAGCAAGGGAGCTCGAGGGATGCAGCAGGCACCTGTGCTGACGAGCGCGGCGGATCCCGCGTCCGCGGCCTGGCAGGCCAACGAGGCGGCCCATCACGAGCTGGCCGCGACCCTGCGCGCCAAGCTCGCGGCGGCCGCGCTCGGCGGCGGCGAGAAGGCCCGCGCCCGGCACACCGCGCGCGGCAAGCTGCTGCCGCGCGACCGCGTGGACACGCTTCTCGACCCGGGCTCGCCGTTCCTGGAGCTGGCCCCGCTGGCCGCCCACGGGATGTACGGCGACCAGGCCCCGGCGGCCGGCGTGATCGCGGGCATCGGCCGGGTCGGCGGGCGCGAGTGCGTGATCGTCGCCAACGACGCGACGGTCAAGGGCGGCACGTACTACCCGATGACGGTCAAGAAGCACCTGCGCGCCCAGGAGGTGGCGCTGGAGAACCGTCTCCCCTGCCTCTACCTGGTCGACTCCGGCGGCGCCTTCCTGCCGATGCAGGACGAGGTCTTCCCCGACCGCGAGCACTTCGGCCGGATCTTCTACAACCAGGCCCGGATGTCCGGCGCCGGCATCCCGCAGATCGCGGCGGTCATGGGCTCCTGCACGGCCGGCGGCGCCTACGTCCCGGCGATGAGCGACGAGGCCGTGATCGTCCGCGGGCAGGGCACGATCTTCCTGGGCGGCCCGCCGCTGGTGAAGGCGGCCACCGGCGAGGTCGTGACGGCGGAGGAGCTCGGCGGCGGCGAGGTCCACTCCCGGATCTCCGGCGTCACCGACCACCTGGCGGAGGACGACGCCCACGCGCTGCGGATCGTGCGCAACATCGTCGCGACCCTGCCCGAGCGCGGCCCGCTGCCCTGGTCGGTGGAGCCGGTCGAGGAGCCGAAGGTCGACCCGTACGGGCTGTACGGCGCGGTGCCGGTGGACTCCCGCACCCCGTACGACGTGCGCGAGGTGATCGCCCGGGTGGTGGACGGCTCCCGCTTCCAGGAGTTCAAGGCCGAGTACGGGCAGACCCTGGTCACCGGCTTCGCCCGGATCCACGGGCACCCGGTCGGCATCGTCGCCAACAACGGCATCCTGTTCGCCGAGTCCGCCCAGAAGGGCGCGCACTTCATCGAGCTGTGCGACCAGCGCGGGATCCCGCTGGTCTTCCTGCAGAACATCACCGGCTTCATGGTCGGCAAGGCGTACGAGCACGGCGGCATCGCCAAGCACGGCGCCAAGATGGTGACGGCGGTGGCCACCACGCGCGTGCCGAAGCTGACGGTCGTCGTCGGCGGCTCCTTCGGCGCCGGCAACTACTCGATGTGCGGCCGGGCCTACTCCCCCCGCTTCCTGTGGATGTGGCCCAACGCCAAGATCTCGGTGATGGGCGGCGAGCAGGCCGCCTCCGTCCTCGCCACCGTCAAGCGCGACCAGCTCGGCGACGCGTGGAGCGCCGAGGAGGAAGAGGAGTTCAAGGCCCCGATCCGCGAGCAGTACGAGACGCAGGGCAGCGCCTACTACGCGACCGCCCGGCTGTGGGACGACGGGGTGATCGACCCGCTGGACACCCGGCAGGTCCTCGGTCTGGCCCTGACCGCCTGTGCCAACGCGCCCCTGGGTGACCCCCAGTTCGGCGTCTTCCGGATGTGAGGGATCCCCGAGCGATGCAGCCTCAGACGATGCAGCCTCAGACGCAGCACATGTTCGACACCGTCCTCGTGGCCAACCGGGGCGAGATCGCCGTCCGCGTCATCCGCACCCTGCGCGCGATGGGCGTGCGCTCGGTGGCCGTGTACAGCGACGCGGACGCCGACGCCCGGCACGTACGGGAGGCGGACACGGCGGTACGGATCGGGCCCGCCCCGGCCTCGGAGTCGTACCTCTCCGTGCCGGCCCTGCTCGACGCGGCCGCCCGCACCGGCGCGCAGGCCGTCCACCCCGGCTACGGCTTCCTCGCGGAGAACGCGGGCTTCGCCCGGGCCTGCGCGGAAGCGGGCCTCGTCTTCATCGGGCCGCCCGCCGAGGCGATCTCCCTGATGGGCGACAAGATCCGGGCGAAGGAGACCGTGAAGGCGGCCGGCGTGCCCGTCGTCCCCGGCGCCGCCGATCCCGAACTGGAGGCGGCCGCGCGCGAGCTGGGCGCCCCGGTGCTGCTGAAGCCCTCGGCGGGCGGCGGCGGCAAGGGCATGCGCCTGGTGCGGGACCTCGCAGTCCTGACGGACGAGATCGCGGCGGCCCGGCGCGAGGCCCGGTCCTCCTTCGGCGACGACACCCTGCTCGTGGAGCGGTGGATCGACCGCCCCCGGCACATCGAGATCCAGGTCCTCGCCGACGCGCACGGCAACGTGGTGCACCTCGGCGAGCGCGAGTGCTCGCTGCAGCGCCGCCACCAGAAGATCATCGAGGAGGCGCCGAGCGTCCTGCTCGACGAGAAGATCCGGGCCGCGATGGGCGCGGCGGCGGTGGAGGCGGCGCGCTCCTGCGGCTATGTGGGCGCGGGGACGGTGGAGTTCATCGTCCCGGGCGGCGACCCCTCCTCGTACTACTTCATGGAGATGAACACCCGGCTCCAGGTCGAGCACCCGGTCACCGAGCTGATCACCGGCCTGGACCTGGTGGAGTGGCAGGTGCGGGTCGCGGCCGGCGAGCCGCTGTCCTTCGGGCAGGACGACGTCCGGCTGGACGGCTGGGCGATCGAGGCCCGCATCTGCGCCGAGGACCCGGCGCGCGGCTTCCTGCCGTCCGGCGGCACGGTCCTCGCGCTGAGCGAGCCGAGCGGTGAGGGCGTACGGACCGACTCGGGCCTCGCGGAAGGCACGGAGGTCTCGTCCCTCTACGACCCGATGCTGTCGAAGGTCATCGTCCACGCGCCCGACCGCCCCACCGCCCTGCGCAAGCTGCGCGCGGCGCTCGGCGAGCTCGTCACACTCGGCGTGCCCACCAACGCGGGCTTCCTGCGCCGTCTCCTCGCCCACCCGGACGTGGTCTCCGGCGACCTGGACACGGGCCTGGTGGAGCGGGACGTGGAGAGCCTGGTCGCGTCCGGCGTCCCCCGGGAGGTGTACGCGGCGGCGGCGCTGGTACGTCATTTCCCGGCCGCCCCGGCCGGCACCGGCTCCTCGTGGCGCGACCCGTTCGACGCCCGCACGGGCTGGCGCCTCGGCGGCACCCCGGCCTGGACGGTGCTGCACTTCCGCGTCCCCGGCCACGAGCCGGTCGCGGTGCGGGCCCGGGGCGCGGCACGGAGCGCGGAGCTGCTGCTCGGCGAGGACACCGAGACCGTCTCCGCCGCCCTCGCCGGTGACGCCACCGGCTCCGCGCTGGTCGTGACCGTGGACGGTGTCACCCACCGCTTCACCGTCGCCGCCTCGCCGGAGGGGCTGTGGCTCGGCCGGGACGGCGACTCCTGGCACCTGCTCGACCACGACCCGGTCGCCGCCGCGCTGTCCGGCGCCCGGCACGGCGGGGCCGACACGCTCGCCGCGCCGATGCCCGGGACCGTCACGGTCGTGAAGGTCGCGGTCGGGGACGAGGTGGAGGCCGGGCAGAGCCTGCTCGTGGTGGAGGCGATGAAGATGGAGCACGTCATCTCCGCCCCGCACGCCGGCACCGTCACCGAGCTGGACGTCAGGCCCGGCACGACCGTCGCCATGGACCAGATCCTGGCCGTGGTGACGCCCCGCGACGAGGAGGACGCATGAGCACCGGTCTGCCGATGACCGTGGCTGACCCGGCGCTGCCCGCCCGGGTCCGGATCCACGAGGTCGGGGCCCGCGACGGGCTGCAGAACGAGAAGACCGCCGTCCCGACCGAGGTGAAGGCCGAGTTCGTCCGGCGGCTCGCCGCGGCGGGCCTGTCCACGATCGAGGCGACCAGCTTCGTCCACCCCACGTGGGTGCCGCAGTTGGCCGACGCCGAGGAGCTGTTCCCGCGGGTGCGGGACCTGCCCGTGCGGCTGCCCGTGCTCGTGCCGAACGAGCGGGGGCTCGACCGGGCCCTCGCCCTCGGCGCCCGCGAGGTCGCCGTCTTCGCCTCCGCCACCGAGTCCTTCGCGAAGGCCAACCTCAACCGGACCGTCGACGAGGCGCTCGCGATGTTCGCGCCGACCGTCACCCGGGCCATAGAGGCGGGGCTCAGGGTCCGCGGCTATCTGTCGATGTGCTTCGGCGACCCCTGGGAGGGCGCCGTCCCGATCGAGCAGGTCGTCCGCGTCACCAAGGCCCTCGCCGACATGGGCTGCGACGAGCTCAGCCTCGGCGACACCATCGGCGTCGCCACGCCCGGCCACGTCCAGGCGCTGCTCACGGCCCTGAACGAGGCCGGGGTGCCCACCTCCCGTATCGCCGTGCACTTCCACGACACCTACGGGCAGGCCCTCGCCAACACGCTCGCCGCGCTCCGGCACGGCGTGACCACGGTCGACGCGTCGGCCGGCGGCCTCGGCGGCTGCCCGTACGCGAAGTCCGCCACCGGCAACCTCGCCACCGAGGACCTCGTGTGGATGCTCGACGGCCTCGGCATCGAGACCGGGGTCGATCTGGCCAAGCTCACCGCCACGAGCGCGTGGATGGCCGAACACCTGGGCCGGCCGAGCCCGTCCCGCACCGTCCGCGCCCTCTCCCACAAGGAGTGACGAAACCCATGTCCCTCGACCACCGGCTCTCCGAAGAGCACGAGGAACTCCGCCGTACCGTCGAGGAGTTCGCGCACGACGTCGTGGCGCCGAAGATCGGCGACTATTACGAGCGGCACGAGTTCCCGTACGAGATCGTCGCCGAGATGGGCCGCATGGGCCTGTTCGGCCTGCCGTTCCCCGAGGAGTACGGCGGCATGGGCGGCGACTACCTGGCCCTCGGCATCGCCCTGGAGGAGCTGGCCCGGGTCGACTCCTCAGTGGCCATCACGCTGGAGGCGGGCGTCTCGCTGGGCGCGATGCCGGTCTACCGCTTCGGCACGGAGGAGCAGAAGCGCGCCTGGCTGCCGAAGCTGTGTTCCGGCGACATGCTGGGCGCGTTCGGGCTGACCGAGCCGGGCGCGGGCTCGGACGCGGGCGGCACCCGCACCACCGCAGTCCGGGACGGCGACCACTGGGTCATCAACGGCTCCAAGTGCTTCATCACCAACTCCGGTACGGACATCACCGGCCTGGTGACGGTCACGGCGGTCACCGGCCGCAAGCCGGACGGCAAGCCGCTGATCTCCTCGATCATCGTCCCCTCCGGCACGCCGGGCTTCACGGTCGCGGCCCCGTACTCGAAGGTGGGCTGGAACGCCTCGGACACGCGCGAGCTGTCCTTCGACGACGTACGGGTCCCGGTGGAGAACCTGCTCGGCGAGGAGGGCCGCGGCTACGCGCAGTTCCTGCGGATCCTCGACGAGGGCCGGGTGGCGATCGCGGCGCTGGCGACGGGCCTCGCGCAGGGCTGTGTGGACGAGTCGGTGAAGTACGCGAAGGAACGTCACGCCTTCGGCCGCCCGATCGGCGACAACCAGGCCATCCAGTTCAAGATCGCCGACATGGAGACCCGCGCCCACATGGCCCGCATCGGCTGGCGCGACGCGGCCTCCCGCCTAGTCCTCGGCGAGCCCTTCAAGAAGGAGGCGGCCATCGCGAAGCTGTACTCCTCGACGGTCGCCGTCGACAACGCCCGCGACGCCACCCAGATCCACGGCGGCTACGGCTTCATGAACGAGTACCCGGTCGCCCGCATGTGGCGCGACTCCAAGATCCTCGAGATCGGCGAGGGCACGAGCGAGGTCCAGCGGATGCTGATCGCACGGGAGCTGGGCCTGGGCGGCTGAGCCGGTCCCGTTGCCCCGCGTGCCCGTCGGCCCCCTGCTGGGGGGCGACGGGCACGCTGCTTTTCACGGCGTCGTGCCGGCGACGCGCCCTGGGGGGCCGGGCCTCTCAGTCGCGAACCCCCGCGACAAAGGCGCCCCACGCCCTGGGCGTGAATATCAGGACCGCACCGTCCGGCGTCTTGCTGTCGCGTACGGGGACGGTGCCGCCGCTGAGACCGTCGGCGACTTCAAGGCACTCGTTGTTGCCGCCGCTGTACGTGCTCTTGCGCCAGCGGGCACCCGTGAGATCGGGCAGGGGGCGGCTTGGGGTTGTCATCGTCCGTGCTCCTTGGCGACCTTGCGAATCCGGGCGATCGACTCCACCGGCGACAGCGCGGCCGTCCGGGCGTCATCGAACAACGCACGGTAGCGCGAGACATCCGACTCCTGCTCAAGCCAGATAGACCCCGTCGGGTTGTCGGCCAACACAACGTCCAGTGCCGATCCTTCGGAGAAGCCGAGTATGAGGTACGGGCCGAACATACTCGCGTGCGCACCGCGCTGGAACGGCAGGATCTGGATCTCGACGTTGGGCAAATCTGCAGCCCGCACCAGATGATCGAGCTGCGCACGCATGACGTCCCGCCCGCCCACCTCCTGCCAGAGCACCCCTTCCGCGACGACCGCCCACAGGCGTAGCGGATCGCTCGCGGTGAGCCGTTCCTGTCGCGCCAGCCTGACTTCGACGAACCGCTCGATCTCGTCCGGGGTCTGCCACGCCTTGGACGCCACCGTCACCGCCCGTACGTAGTCGGCGGTCTGCAAGAGCCCGGGGACGAGCTGACCCTGGAACGTGCGGATGCTCGAAGCGGTCGCCTCAAGGGCGATGTAGTCGCGGTAGGTATCCGCGAGCACGGGCCCGTACTGGTTCCACCAGCCGGCGCGGCGCCTCCGGTTCGCTGTGCGGGCGAGCGCCGTGAGGCGCTGGGCCGTCTCGCCGTCGGGATCAACACCGTACGCGCTGAGCAAGGCGAGAAGGTCGGGCGTCCGTACCGGCACACGGCCGTTCTCGATACGGCTGATCTTCCCTTTCGTACAGTCGAGTCGAGCCGCCGCGTCGGCTGTCGTCATCGAGGCGGCCTCGCGGAACTTCCGCAGCTCGTCGCCGAGCTGGCGGCCGAGCACGGTGGACGGCTTCTCGGGTGTTCGACGCCCCTGCATCACAACCTCCGTTTATCAGACGCCAGTTCGCCCGTCACCCCTCCTGGGCAACAGAACTGTCGGGCAACGTTGCCCAATCTCTTCGTTGCGTGCATCCTACTGAGCGTAGGCGACACCGAACGAAGCGTGATCTCGGTGGTCCGCCACGTGCAACGGCGCGCCCTCACCGCTTTCACCAGCGCGCCGCACCTGTGAAAAGGAGACCCCCGCAACCGACTTGGGACCGGTCCGGGGGCATGGCCAACGCTTCAGAGGAGCGTCAACATGCGTCACCCTATCGCCCGCCTCGTCGGGCTGCTGTTGCGGCTGTTACTGCCGCCGACCGGCCGCCGACGCCGGTGTGCCGACTCCGCTCGCGCCGTGACGGCGGCGGCACCTCCACCTCGTGGCGTGCCCGCCCTCCGGGGCGAGGACTGCCGGCTCGTACGCCCCTATCTCGTTGCCCACGAGGAAAGAGAGCGAGCCCGCTTGCAACGGCAGAGGCGGCGGGCGCTGTGGCTGGCCGTTCATGGCGTGGACGTGGGGCCGCGCCTGATCCACGGTGTGGAGGTGGCGGCCTGATGGAACGGACCTCCACCACCCCGCACGAACGCGAACCGATCATCATGCGGTGGCCCCAGGGCCCGAAGAGCGTCCCGCTGGCCCGGCGCGCGCTGCGCAAGGCGCTGGCCGACTGGGAGCTGCGGGACCTCGAGGATGCGGCGGCGCTCGTACTCTCCGAGCTGCTGACCAACGCGGTCCGGCACGGACGCGTGCCGGGACGGGAGATCGAGACGCGCTTCGTCTCGAACCTCGTCGGACTCCGCATCGAGGTCCACGACGCGTCCGAGCATCGGCCACTGATGGCCCTGCCCGCGGCTGACGCCGGAGGCGGCTGGGGACTTCCGCTCGTGGACACGCTCTCGGAGAAGTGGGGCGTCTCCGACCGAGAGGGTTCGGGCAAGCTCGTCTGGGCCGAGCTGACGCCTCAATCGCAGCACCCCGGCACGTACGAGGATCACTCCTGACCCCACCGAACGGCCCTGGCCATCCGCCTGGATTCCTACCGGCGGACGGCCAGGGCCCTTTCCCGCTCTACGCCCCGTAGATCGAGGGCTGGGGCGCCACCATGTCCGGTGTGGTGCCTTCGACGGTCAGGTTGCCGGTCCACAGTTCGTACCGGTTGCAGTAGGAGTGACCGAAGCCGATGCGCCGGCCTCCGGGTTGCAGCTTCCAGTCCACCCGGTCCCACCGGGCGAGGAGATCGCCGCAGACGAAGGCCCGGTGGGCCTGGAGCATGATCCACCGCCCTTTCTCCGTCTCGGTGGCCGTCTCCTTGTTCATGTCGGCCGCCCACTGCCACAGCCTCGACCAGTCGACACCCGGAGTCAGTGGCTCGACGACCCCCACCTCACCCAGCCTCCGCCCGTCGAGGTGATGGGTCGCGTAGCCGAAGACGGCCCCGAACAGACGGAAGACGCAAGCCCGGCTGCGGCCTTCCACGCCGGCGCTGTCGTGCATATCGTCGACTCCGTTCAGCAGCACGGCCCGGACGTCTTCTCCACGTCCGGGCCGCGCGTCGTCCGATGAGGGGGTCAGATCAGCAACACGGGCCGTCGGAACAGCACGCCGGCTCGTTGCACTCCGCGGCAAACCCCCACAGCGACCGGTCCACCTCGAACCCGGCGTCGCGGATCAGGTCCATGACGTCGAGCATGAGCCCGGTGGTACGCGTCTTGGAGTTCGGCGCGTGGTGCAGGAAACGGCCGAAGTGCTCGTCGCACCACTCGGCGTACTCCTGGCTGTGGAGCATGAACGTGTGCCAGGCCGGATCCACGTCCCTGCTGGGCGCCATCACGTCGCCCTTCCCGGTCGTCCCCATGGTCCAGAGGAACGCCAGCCCTTCGTTCATGACCCGACCTGCCATCGCCGGGTCGAGCTCGTACTCCTCGGCACAGAACGCCGTCAGCCTGTCGAACAGTTCAGGGGACACGAGGTCCCTGCCGCGCCGGAGCGCGACGGGCCTTTCGGGTGCGACCGTCACGAGGAAGTCCTTTCGTCCGTGGGAATGACCGGCACCTGCTGAGGGCACCGGTTCGCGTGCCAATAGGCGGGGACCAGACTCATGGCGTCCTCCTGACGCCGATATCCGCGCCGGACAGGATCAGCCGGCTCGAAGACCTGCCGACAGGCAGGACAGATATGTCCCGCGGGCGCGTACGTGCCGTATTCGTCGATGATCGGGCTCGCCGCGATTGCCATGGTGCCCACCTCTCTGTTGCCTCCGTTGAGAGCGTGGCCTTGGCGCCGGCTGTGATCTAGGGGCTTTCCTGTTGCCGCAAGAGTTCGTCGCGGACATGCTCGACCAGGGCGCGCATAGGGTCGCCGTAGAGCGCTACGTCGGAGAAGCGGTCGAAGGTATCGGCATAGAGCTGCACGTCCTTCGGGTCGGTCGTGGTGATCTCCGAGTGGAATGTCTCCACGATGACGAGTCGGTCGTCGTGGAGGCTGAAGCAGGTCATGGGAAAGTCCGGCATGCGTGGGCCGACCGGCACGACCCCCAGGGAAACGTGCGGAAGTCTGGACACCGACACAAGCCGGTCCAGTTGTAGCGCCATGACGGTCGGCTCGCTGACCAGCCACCGCAGGACGTGTTCACAGATCAGGAACCGGAAGGACCGGCCGGCGTCGTACAGGACGGCTTGTCGCTCGACGCGAGCAGCCACCGTGCGAGCCTTTGTCTCCTCTGGAAGCGCCGGGGGAAGGCCGAACACGGCCGTCATGTACTCCGGCGTCTGGAGCAGGCCCGGGATGAGCTGTCCCTGAAAGAGTCTGAGCACGCGGGTACTGGCCTCGATGGCCTTGATGGTGTTCTGGTGCTTCCACGGGCCCATGCGGCGCAGAAGGCGCCAGGCTGTCGCTTCCGTGGCCTCCGCGCGCGCCGTCGCTATGAATTCGTCTTTCGCCTCCTCGGACACGCCGAGGGCGGTGAGGATCAGGTCGACGTCCTGGACGGAGGGGCGAACCTTCTCGTTCTCGATCTTCGACAGCTTGCCCGCAGACATGGAAGCCTTGCGAGCCACGGTGACGCCGGTCAGTCCCGACACTTCCCGCAACGCCCGCAGGGCTTTTCCAAGAGACCGCGTGCTCAGTGGTGCCGCTCCCAGTAGGTCGCAAAGGGCACAGCGGCAGACAGAGCTCTGTCTCGGTATGCGTGGTATTCGGCCAGCCGGTCGGTGGCCAACAATTCGCCGCCGACGAACGCACCCTCTTCGGTGTAGTGCATCCGATACACGTGCCGATCGTCGAACAACCAGAAGTCGTGATCCGGCAGACCTTCTACGGTCTGCTCGGCGCGATCGATGATGCCGATGGTCTCACCCGCCCTGATGTTGCCCGGATACGCCGCGAGCTCGTAGCGCAGGTAGTCGGAGAGCGGCGATGTCAGGACGTGGACACGGGACACCTGCTTGCCCTTGTCCGTCATGGAGCGCACCCAGGGATTGTCGTGCCACTCGGGGCCCATGTCCTCTCCCGCGAAGAAGCGGGCCATCTCCTCCCGCTCCTCTTCCACGTCGTACGCGGCCAGGGTTTCCAGGCGGAAAGCGGTCCGCTCGAAGGTGTCGAAGAGCCGGCCGAAGTCCTCGCCGGTCACAAGGTCAGGAGCGGCCACGGAAGTACTCCTCGAGCATGGCAGCGGGGACGCGGACGGCCGTCTCACCGGCGGGCAGGTCGAGCTGAGCCAGCTCGGCGGGATCGCTGATCACGTAACCCTGGACGATGTAGTCGCCCGTGGCCGTCCTGGTCCACAGGGTCGGGCAGGTGCCGTTCTTGCACTCCGTGTCACCGGTCAGCTTACGCAGCGGTTCAGCGGTCATGGCTTCCCCTCATGTCGTCACAAGTGCCCTGCTCGATGCTTCCGCCCTCCAGCGATCAAGGTCAAGGCAGACGGCTTTCCAGGACAGGAAAGAGACCGACGCGAGTGTCTTGGACGGCCGATGAGGGCGACGTGGTCACGGGCGGTGCGCCTTCAGGAAGGCCGGTACTCCGCGTGCGGTGTGGCGCGGCCCCAGACGGCCTCGAAGGCGCTGACGCACAACTTGAGGACAGTGGGGTCCTCGGTCAACTCACACCAGTCTCCGGGGGCGGTCTCGCCGTTTCCGTCGAAATGGAGAACCAACACGGTCTTGTTGTCGAAGACCCAGAAGTCGTTTCCGGGGAAGGCGATGTCCGTGGCCTTGCGGCGCGGCAGCCAGCGGATCTCCTCACC
Organism: Streptomyces sp. NPDC006339; assembly: GCF_040612775.1. Taxonomy (NCBI): domain Bacteria; kingdom Bacillati; phylum Actinomycetota; class Actinomycetes; order Kitasatosporales; family Streptomycetaceae; genus Streptomyces; species Streptomyces sp. NPDC006339. The sequence continues at coordinate 138,675 of NZ_JBEXQW010000007.1, read as the reverse complement.
GGCCGTCACGTTGGCGTCGGAAACGTGGTGCTCGAACCGGATGTAGTCGGACTCCGGTACGGAGAACACGCGGGCCCGGCGGATCTTCACCCCACGGTCGGTGGCCTGACGCACCCAGCGCAGCCAGTGACGAATCTCGGGGTCGTTGTCCTCGGGCAGGTCCCGCAGCCCCTGTTTCCACGCGATGAAACTGGGGTCGGATTCCATGTACCCGTCGCGCATCTCCAGATGGATGGCGCTGTGCCGGGTCGAAGCGAGCAGTTCCTCAAACGACGGGACCGCCGTCACCGTTCACCTCCAGGAAGAATCGGACCATACGTCGCGGCAGCTCGATGACGTCCTCGTGGCTGGGGATGTCCATCTGATCCCGACGCTCGCAATCCGTCACCTTGAACCCCTGCACCAGGTACGTATCCCGCTCGTCGTCCAAGTAGATGGTGGGTGAGCCACCGTCCTTGCTCTCGGGGTCCTTGCCGAGCTTGTACAGAGCCATGGCGTACTCCTCACTCGTCGCTGACGATCTCCTCGAGAGCTTGCACGGGCGGACACGTTGAGCGCATCAAACTTGCACGGTCTTGCATAGCAGACGACACCCTTGGCCAAATGTCGTGCGGCCGTCGGTGGCCGAAGGCCGCAGCTCGGGCCCGCCGCGCACCCCTTCCGTGCGCGGCGGGCGCCGTCGCGGTCACAGCCAGCCGCGTTGGGCCGCCTTCAGGCCCGCTTCGAAGCGGCTGGTGGCGTTGAGGCGTTCCATCAGGGCGGCCATCTGGCGGCGGACGGTGCGGACGGAGATGCCCAGGCGTTTGCCGGCGCCCTCGTCCGTGAGGCCGGATGCCAGGAGGCGCAGGAGTTCGCGGTCGCCGGCCGTGATGCCGTCGTCGGGGCGCTGCCGGTGGTCGGCGCCGAGGGGGACGGCCGTCTCCCAGGTCTGCTCGAAGAGGGAGACGAGCGAGGCGACGATCCCGGAGGAGGAGGTGCACAGGGCGCCGAGGCGGGAGTTCTCCGGGTCGATGGGGACGAGGGCGACCCGCCGGTCGAAGATCAGCATGCGGGGCGGCAGCACCGGGCTCGTCCGCACCAGGCCGCCGCGCTCGGTCGTCCACTGGGCGTAGGCCAGGGTCGGCCCGTCGTTGCGGGCGCTGTCCTGGTAGACCGCCCTGAGGTGGACCCCGCGGGCCATGGCCTCCTCGTCGAGCGGGCGCGAGGCGTCCAGGCTGCGCTGCGACTGCGCCCCGCCCGGGATGATCGACAGGCACTCCTGGGCGAGGCCGCGGGTCAGGATCTCCAGCCGGTCCTGGATGGCGTCGAGGCCGACCAGCCGCTCCGCCTCCTCGGTCTCCGTGTTCGGCCGCAGGTGCGCGTATTCGGCCACCGCGCGGGCCACCGCCGCCTTGCTGCGGGCCAGTTGCTCCTGGCGGCGGGCGAGCTCCGCCTCCTGCCGCCGGATCATGGTGTCGAGGCCGACGTCCGGGGAGACCGCCCGCAGGCCGCCCGCGGAGTCCCGCGACGGCGTCAGAAGGTCCAGGTCGACGAGCCGGTCGAGGGCGTCCCGCACCCGGGACTCGGTCATTCCGAGCCGGGCCGCCAGGTCCTCGACCCCGCCGGCCGGCACGGACAGCATCGCCCGGTAGACGGACTCCTCTTCGACGTCGAGCCCCAGTACTTCCAGCACTTCAACCCCCCCATGGGTTGTTTCCAGCCTGATTGCGCAGGAGATATCTGATCTTGAAGGGCGCCCGGACGCAAGAGCGATCCGTCCTCAAGCTGCCAGGCAGCTTCGGGCCACCCGGAAGTCCTTCCGGGGGTGCTGACCAGGGCGGCAAGGTAGTGGTCACGAGGACGGCGGCGGGAGAAAAGCCCCCGACGCCCCACCGATCACCCACCGCTTGGAAGGAACCGTCATGTCGCGCATCTCCCGCCTCATCGCCGCCACCGGACTCGCCGTTCTGGTCTCCGTGGGCGCCGCCGCCACCGCCCACGCGGCCGGCACCGCGGGCACCGGCCCCGAGGTGATCGGCTGGGACTCGGTCCAGGCCGCGTCCCCGTACGGCGGCGAGGTCATCGGCTGGGACTCCGTCCAGACCGGCGACGACGTCATCGGCTGGGACTGACCGCGATGCGCGTGGTTCTGGCCTCGCTGACAAGGGCGTCCGGGAGTCCCCACCGTGCCGAGACCCTCGCCGTCGTCACCGATCTCCTCTGGGCGCACGCGCTGCCCGAGGACGGCCTGGAGCACGTGAAGCCACGCTCGACCGACTGCGGTATCGACCTCTATCTCTTCGTCCGCGCCGACGGTGACGATCCGGCCGTCGCGCAGATGCGCCCGCTCCTCGACCGCGCCCGGCGCTCGATCGCCGCACAGGGATACCTGGTCCCCGCCCCCTGACCGGCGTACGGATCGCACGGAGTCCACGGACGTACGGAGCCCACTGACGTACGGAGCGCACTGAGCGTCCGGAGTGCACTGAGCGTCCGGAGCGCTTACGGAGCCCTGCGGAGCCGCAGGGAGCACTCGGCCCCCGGCCCGCCCCGTCTTCGCATTCCGTCTCCACTTCTCCCGCGGTCTCCACTTCTCCCACCGTCTCCTCGTTCTCCTCGTTCTTCTCGTTCTTCTCGTTCTTCTCGTTCTTCTCCCACCGTCGCCTCGACGCCCCACGGCGCCCGCCTCCGTCCGGCGCGCCCTCGTACCTCCCTCATCCACCCCTTCCCAGGGCACCGCCATGCCCTTCGCCAGGAGGACTTCCATGTCGCGCACCGTTCTGCCCCGCACCGTCAAGACCGGCCTCGCCTCCCTCGTCGTCGCCGCCGCGCTGTCGGGCCTCGCCACCGTTCCGGCCTTCGCCGACGAGTTCACGGACATGGCGAACACCGCCCTGAGCCAGAACGGCAACGGCCCCTGTGCCGGGGGCGGTTACGACAACGGCCTCAACCAGAACAACAGTTGCGACGGCTACGGCGGCCAATCGCACGCCTGGTGCGCCGACTTCGTCGGCTGGGTCTGGTCGAAGTACAACGTCAAGGGCCAGAGCATCCTGACCGACGCCGCGTCCAGCTTCTACAAGTACGGCCAGACCTACGGCACCCTCTCCAGCACCCCGCACGTCGGCGACGCGGTCGTCTACGGCTACAGCAACGGCTGGGCCCAGCACGTGGCCATCGTGACCGGTGTCAGCAACGGCGTCGTCACGATCACCGGCGGCAACCAGAGCCACTCCTCCAACCCGGAGGGCATGGTCTCCACCGCCTCCACCACGTCCTACCGCGTCGGCCAGGCCCCCTGGGGCCAGGTGATCAGCGGCTACATCTCCCCCGTGCTCCAGCAGGCCACGCCGCCCAAGGTCACCTTCTCCGGCGCCTCCGGCACCGTCTCCGGCATAGCCAACCTGTCGGCGTCCGTCACGGCCGGCACCTACGGCGTCGCCTCCGTGCAGTACTACGTCGACGGCGACGCGGTCAGCGGCAAGCTCACCAAGGCCCCGTACGGCTACGCCCTCGACACCAGCCGCTTCCCGGACGGCAAGCACACCGTCACCGCCGAGGTCACGGACGTCAACGGCAACACCAGCGCCTCCCGCTCCCAGATCATCACCTCCAACGGCGAGGCCACCTCCACCTTCCACGCGGACTTCAACGGCGACGGCAAGGCCGACATCGGCGTCCTGTACGACTACGGGCAGGAGGCGAACGGCGACTACCACACCGCCCTGTGGACGTATCTGAGCAACGGCTCCGGCTTCAACCAGCCGGTCCGGGTCTGGGACAGCGTCTCCTCCGGCTTCGGCTCCTGGAACTGGGACCGCTCCAAGGTGACGACCGGTGACTTCAACGGCGACGGCAAGGACGACGTCGGCGTCCTCTACAACAACGGCCAGAACGCCGACAACGTCAACGTCACGGCGATGTGGACCTTCACCAGCACCGGCACCGGCTTCTCCGGCCCGTCGAAGAAGTGGGACAACATCACCACCAACTTCGGCTCCTGGAACTGGAACCGCTCCAAGGTCACCACCGGCGACTTCAACAACGACGGCAAGGACGACGTCGGCCTGCTCTACAACAACGGCAAGAACGCCGACGACGTCAACGTGACCGCGCTGTGGACGATGACCAGCACCGGAAGCGACTTCACGAACCCGTCGAAGAAGTGGGACAACGCCTCCACCAACTCCGGCTCCTGGAGCTGGGACCGCTCCAAGCTCGTCGCCGGCGACTTCAGCGGTGACGGCAAGAGCGACGTGGGCCTGCTGTACGACAACGGCCGCCAGACCGACGGCACCTACGTGACGGCGCTGTGGACGCTCAACAGCACCGGAAGCGACTTCACCAACCCGTCGAAGAAGTGGGACAACGTCTCCACCAGCTTCGGCTCGTGGAACTGGGACCGGTCGAAGGTGACGACCGGTGACTTCAACGGAGACGGCAAGGCCGACGTCGGTGTCCTCTACGACAACGGCCAGACCGAGGACAACCGCAACAAGTCGGCGCTGTGGACCTTCACCAGCACCGGCACGGACTTCACCAACCCGTCCAAGAAGTGGGACTCCGGCACCGGAAGCTGGAACGCCGACGCGAGCAAGCTGACCGCCGGCGACTTCAACGGCGACGGCAAGACCGACATCGGTGTCCTCTACGGCTACGGCCGCCAGGACGACGGCACCAACCGGACCGGCATCTGGAAGTTCACCAGCACCGGCACCGACTTCACCAACCCGGTCATGTCCTGGGACAGCGCCGCGAGCTTCGGAAGCTGGAACTGGCAGGTCAGCAAGCTCGGCTGACACACGGACGACGACGCACGAACGACGACGCCCCGACGGCCCGGCCGGCCGGACCCCTCCGACCGGCCGGGCCGCCCCAGGGCCCCGTGCCCCTCCGAGGCCCCTCCCTCTTCACCCTCCTCCTCGCCCCTGGAGTCACCACCATGTCCCGCCGCCCCCGGTTGCTCACCACCGCCACCGCCCTCGTCGCCTCCGCCGGCATCGCCGGCACCCTCCTCTCCGCCACCACGGCCACCGCCGCCTCCGTCGCCACCTGGGACAAGGTCGCCCAGTGCGAGTCGGGCGGAAACTGGTCCATCAACACCGGCAACGGCTACTACGGCGGCCTGCAGTTCTCCCAGTCGACCTGGCAGGCATTCGGCGGCACGGCCTACGCGGCCCGCGCCGACCTCGCCACCAAGCAGGAGCAGATCCTCACCGCCGAGAAGGTCCTGGCCGGCCAGGGCGAGGGCGCCTGGCCGCACTGCGGGCCGGCCGCCGGTCTGGGCGCGGACGACGCCGACCCGTACCCCGACCCCGTACCGCCGGTCTCCAAGGTCGTCGGCCCGTCCGCCGGCACGGTGGCCACCGGCACGATCACCCTCTCGGCCTCGGTCACGGACGCCGTCGGCACCCCGACGAAGGCGACCTTCTACGTGGACGGTGTGGCCGTCGGCACGGACACCGGCTCGGGCCCCTCGTACTCCGTGTCCCTCGACACGACGACCCTCACCGACGGGGCGCACACGGTGACCGTGCGGGCGGCCAACGACGCGGGGCAGACCGGCCCGCTGTCGAGCGGCGTCTCCTTCCTCACCGCGAACCGCGCCACCACCACCCAGACCACGGGTGACTTCAACGGCGACGGCAAGGACGACATCGCCGTCCTGTACGACAACGGGCAGGCCACCGACGGATCGGGCTACCGCACCGCCCTGTGGACGTTCACCTCGACCGGTACGGGCTTCGGCGGCCCGGTGAAGAAGTGGGACAACGTCTCCACCGACTCCGGATCCTTCAACTGGGACCGCATCAAGGTCGCCGCCGGCGACTTCAGCGGCGACGGCAAGGACGACCTCGCCCTCCTCTACGACCAGCGCATCTCCCAGACCGGCGGCAACTGGACCGCGATGTGGACGATGACCAGCACCGGCAGCGGCTTCGCCGCCCCGGTGAAGACGTGGGACAGCACCATCTCGGCCGACTCCTGGACCTGGAAGAACTCCGCGATCACCGCCGGTGACTACAACGGTGACGGCAGGGACGACGTCGGTCTGCTCTACGACAACGGCAAGAACGCGGCCGGCGAGAACGTCAGCGCGCTGTGGACCTTCACCAGCACCGGCTCCGGCTCCGACCTCGCCAACCCGGTGAAGAAGTGGGACAACGTCTCCACCGGCTTCGGCTCCTGGAACGCCGACCGCACGAAGATCACCTCGGGTGACTTCAACAACGACGGCAAGGACGACGTCGGCCTCCTCTACAACAACGGCCAGCAGACCGACGGCACCCACGTCACCGCCCTGTGGACGATGACCAGCACCGGCGCCGACTTCGGCAACCCGTCGAAGAAGTGGGACAACGCCTCCACCAACTTCGGCTCCTGGAGCTGGACCCGGTCGAAGGTCGTCGCCGGTGACTACACGGGTGACGGCAGGTCCGACATCGGCGTCCTGTACGACAACGGCAAGGCGTCCGACGGCCGCAATCAGGCCGCCCTGTGGACCCTGGCCAGCACCGGCACCGACTTCACCAACCCGTCGAAGAAGTGGGACTCCGGCACCGGAAGCTGGAACGCCGAGATGAGCAAGGTGACCGCCGGCGACTTCAACGGCGACGGCCGGACCGACATCGGCGTCCTCTACGGCTACGGCCAGCAGAGCGACGGCACCAACCGCACCGGCCTGTGGAAGTTCACCAGCACCGGCACCGACTTCACCAACCCGGTCATGTCCTGGGACAGCGCCGCCGGCTTCGGAAGCTGGAACTGGTACTCCAGCGAACTCGCCTGAGCCATCCCGGCACCCCTGCCCCCACCGACCGTGCCCGCCGCACTCCCCCGAGTGCGGCGGGCACGCCCCGTTTCACGCCCCCGCCCCCGCCCCCGCCCCCGTCGACACATACGCGTCGAAGCGGTCCCACCCCGGTTCCGCCGGCAGCCGTACCGGCCGCCAGTCACGCGCGTACGCCGGCGGGGTGGCGCCGGCCGGGACCAGGACGGCGACCGGCATGCGGCGGGCGGCGGCGGTGACGCCCGCCGGGGTGATGGCGGCGTCGTGGCCGCCGACCGCGCGGGAGGTGCAGCCGGCGTGGTAGCCGACCGGCACGTACTCCTTGCCGCTGACCAGGCAGGGCGGCCGGACGCCCTGCGCGTGCAGGGCGGTCGCGATCGCCGTGAAGTGGGTGCGGGCGGAGCGGCTGTTGGCGGTGGCGCCGGAGAGCACCGCGTACTGGACGGCGAGATGGCCGAGGAGGAGTCCGGTGAGCAGCCCCAGGACCGCGGGCCGCCGGGCCGGGCGCACCCTGCGGACCAGGGCGACGAGCGCCTCGGCGGCGGGCAGGGCCAGCAGGGCGTAGGCGGGCAGCAGGAAGCGGGGGGCCGCGTAGCCGATCGTGAAGAGGTACGGGGCGGCCAGCGAGAGCGCGGTCACGGTGGCGAGCACGGCGGGGGCGCCCCGCCCGGCGCGGAAGGCGGCGGCGATGCCGGCCGCGACGGCGAGCGGCAGCACGAACCACCACAGGGCGGTGACCGGGTGCTCCCAGGGCACGTCGCAGGGGCGGCACAGGGTGCGTCCGGACAGGGCGCGGACGTGGTCGTCGACGGAGAGGTACCAGCCGAGGGAGCCCTGGATCTCGCCGGCGCGCCGCAGCCGGGCGGCGAGGCCGCCGTAGTGCGCGTACGCCTCGGCGATCCAGGGCAGGGCGCCGAGCAGCGGTCCGGCGAGGAGGGCGGGGAACACCGCGGGGCGGCGGCGCCAGGCGGGCACGAGCAGTGCGGCCGCGAGGAGGGGGGCGGTGAGCCAGAGGCCCTCGGCGGGTCGCAGCAGGGCGACGGCGCAGCCCGCGGCGCCGAGGCCGAGGAGTGCGGTCCGGGGCCGGGTGGTGGTGACGGCGCGGAGGAAGCAGCCGACGGCGGCGAGGGCGCCGAAGGCGCACCAGAGGTTGGGCATCACGCGCGGGCCGTAGAACAGGGTGATCCACAGACTGGCGAAGAGGGCGCCCGCGGTGGTGAGCACGGGGACGGGCACGACACGGCGCCAGATCCACAGCGCGCCGAACAGGGCGGTTCCGGACAACAGGGCCAGATAGACCCGGATGGCGGTGGTGGAGGCGGTGAGGGCGGCGACCGGGGCGACGAGGTAGGTGATGCCGCGGGCGCGGGGTGCGCTGAAGAAGGCGGGCGGGGCGTTGCCGCCGACCTGGCTGACGTAGACCGCCTCGTCCCAGCCGAGGCCGGTTCCGGGGACGACGAGGGCGAGTTGGGCGAGGGTGAAGAGCGCGGCGAGGGCGGCGGGCCAGAGCGCGGCGCGCGGCGGCCGAAAACCGATGGTGCGCGGTCGGTCGGTGTCGGGGGCCGGGGGTCTCGGTACGGGAGCGGTGAGGGGTTTCATCCGGCCCACGCTGCTGGCGGCCGGTGGCCGACGGCCAGGCGACTTACCGTGGAGGGCGGGGGCGTCACTCCGTCAGACCCCTGTGCGGGGCGGTGGGGTTGAGGGTCCGTCGCGGGGGCGGCGGGCCGGCGGCGGTGTCCCGGGCGACGGGTCCGGGGTGGCGGGCCTCACTCGTTTTCGGCCATCCCCACCCTGTTGATCGGGATGAGGTTAGGCTAACCTACCCTCGACTTGACCAGGCCGACCCCGGCACGTACCGAAAGCGACTTCGCCATGCCCAGCAACGCCCGAGCCACTTCCCTCACCCGCCGCGGCCTGCTTGCCGCGGGCGGCGCCCTCGGGCTCGGCGCCGCGCTCGCCGCGTGCGGCGACAAGGGCGGTGACAAGGACGGCGGCTCCACCAAGGCCGGCGAGAAGACCGGTCCCTGGGAGTTCACCGACGACCGCGGCCAGAAGGTGACGGCCAAGACCACCCCGAAGAACATCGTCGCCTTCACCGGCACGGCCGCCGCCCTGAAGGACTTCGGCATCGAGGTCAAGGGCGTGTTCGGCCCGACCTACGTCGAGGACCCGAAGACCAAGGCGAAGAAGCCGGACGTCCAGGCGGGCGACCTCGACATCGCCAAGGTCAAGGTCATCGGCAACGTCTGGGGCGAGTTCAAGATCGAGGAGTACCTCAAGCTCCAGCCCGAGCTCCTCATCACGGACATGTGGGAGAAGAACGACCTCTGGTACGTCCCGGCGGAGCAGAAGGACAAGATCCTCAAGATCGCCCCGAGCGTCGCCCTGTGGGCCGCCGACAAGTCGATGCCGGCCGTCCTCCAGCGCCACGCCGACCTGGCCGCCTCGCTCGGCGCCGACGTGCAGACCGCCCGGATCAAGGCGGACAAGGCCCGCTTCGAGGCCGCCGCCGAGCGTCTGCGCAAGGCCGCCCAGGGCAAGAAGGACATCAAGGTCCTCATCGGCTCCGGCTCCCCGGACCTCTTCTACGTCTCCACCCCGGTCCGCCCGACCGACACGCTCTACTTCAAGGAGCTGGGCATCAACATCGTCACGCCCACCAAGCTCGACCAGGGCGGCTGGTTCGAGGGCCTGAGCTGGGAGAACGTCGACAAGTACCAGGCCGACATCATCATGCTGGACAACCGCACCTCGGCTCTGCAGCCCGAGGCCCTGAAGGCCAAGCCGACCTGGGCCGCGCTGCCCGCCGTCAAGGCCGGCCAGGTGATCCCGCGCGTGACCGAGCCGATCTACTCGTACGCCAAGTGCGCCCCGCTCCTGGAGGACCTGGCGAAGGCCCTCGAGAACGCCAAGAAGGTGTCCTGACCCATGACGAACGCCGAGACCGCCCCGTTCCAGTTCTTCTCGCTCCAGGTCGACCGGACGCGGCGGCTCGGCCCGTCGCTGGTCCGCGTCACGTTCACCGGTGAGGACCTGAAGCGCTTCGCCGCCGGCGGCCGGGACCAGTCGCTGTCCCTCTTCCTGCCGCACCCGGGGCAGGACGCGCCGGTGCTGCCGCCGCTCGACAACCCGGACATGTACGCGATCCTCGGCGCGTACCGGGCGATGCCGCACGAGGAGCGGGCCGTGATGCGCTCGTACACGGTCCGCGAGCAGCGCACCGAGCCGGTCGCCGAGGTCGACATCGACTTCGCGGTGCACGAGGACGGCGGCCCCGCCTGCCGCTGGGCCCAGCACGCCCGGCCGGGTGACCGGGTGGTCGTGCTCGGACCGGCCGTGGCCGACAACACGGGGGTGCGCTTCCGGCTGCCGGAGGACGCCGACTCGGTCCTCATCTGGGGTGACGAGACGGCCCTGCCGGCCGCCTCCGCGATCCTGGAGTGGCTGCCCGCCGAGACCCGCGCCCACGTCTACCTCGAAGTCCCCTACTCCGGCGACCGCATGGAGCTGGCGACCGAGGCCGACGCGACGATCACCTGGCTGGTGCGGGAGGAGGGCGCGCCGTCCGCCGTGGAGGCGATCGCGGCCGCCGAGCTGCCCGGCGCGGATCCGTACGTCTGGATCGCGGGCGAGTCCGGTGCCGTGAAGGCGCTGCGCCGTCACTTCGTGCGCGAGCGCGGCCTCGACCGGCGCCGGGTGACGTTCGTGGGCTACTGGCGCAAGGGGCTGTCCGAGGACGCCCTGCGCGAGGTCCCGGACGAGACCCAGGAGGACGAGGGGACGGACGCGCCCACGGAGGCGTAACCCCCCGGCTCCTGCTCCCGCCAGAGCATCCCTCAGGGCAACCCTCAGGGCATCCCTCAGGGCGTCCCTCCAGGCTTCCCGCCAGGCACCCCTCCAGGGCGTACGCGGCCCTGGAGGGCACCCGGCCCCAAGGCATCCGCCCTCCGCAGGGCACCCGCCCCAGGACATCCGCCCTCCGCAGGGCACCGGGCCCCCCACAGGGCGCACGGCCCCTCGGTCCTTCAAGGACCGGGGGGCCGTTGTGCATTGAAATTAGGTTAGGCTAACCTTACTTTCGACCTCGCGGGGTTCGGTCCCCCGCTGCGTACCCCTCATCCCCGGAAGGGCCCCCACATGCGCTCCCACCTGCTCAACGACACGACGGCGGAGGCATACCGACGCACCGTCACCGAAGGTGTGGAGCGGGTGGCCAGGAAACTCGCCACCACGCGCGGCCCGTTCACCGGTGTCACGCCCGCCGAGCTCGCCCTCGTCATCGACGCCGTCGACCTCGACCGGCCGCTCGGCGACGCCTCCGCCGCCCTCGACGAGCTGGAGGACGTCTACCTCCGCGACGCGGTCTACTTCCACCACCCGCGCTACCTGGCCCACCTCAACTGCCCGGTCGTGATCCCCGCCGTCCTCGGCGAGGCCGTGCTGTCGGCCGTCAACTCCTCCCTGGACACCTGGGACCAGAGCGCCGGCGGCACGCTCATCGAGCGCAAGCTCATCGACTGGACCACCGGCCGCATCGGCCTCGGCCCGCTCGCCGACGGCGTCTTCACCAGCGGTGGTACCCAGTCCAACCTCCAGGCGCTGCTGCTGGCCCGCGAGGAGACCGGGACGAAGGACCTCTCGAAGCTGCGGATCTTCTCCTCCGAGTGCAGCCACTTCAGCGTCCAGAAGTCGGCCACCCTGCTCGGCCTCGGCGCCGACGCCGTCGTCTCCATCCCGGTCGACCGCCACCGCCGCATGCAGTCCGTCGTCCTCGCCGCCGAGCTGGAGGCATGCCGCGCCGAGGGCCTGGTCCCGATGGCGATCGTCGCCACCGCCGGCACCACCGACTTCGGCTCCATCGACCCGCTGAACGAGATCGCCGCCCTGGCCGCCGAGTACGGCGCCTGGATGCACGTGGACGCGGCCTACGGCTGCGGACTGCTCGCCTCGCCCACCCGCCGCCACCTCCTGGACGGCATCGAGCGGGCCGACTCGGTCACCGTCGACTACCACAAGTCCTTCTTCCAGCCCGTGAGCTCCTCGGCCGTGCTGGTCCGCGACGGAGCCACCCTGCGCCACGCCACGTACCACGCGGACTACCTCAACCCGCGCCGCACGGTGGCCGAGCAGATACCCAACCAGGTCGACAAGTCGCTCCAGACCACCCGCCGCTTCGACGCCCTCAAACTGTGGATGACCCTGCGGGTCATGGGCGCCGACGGCATCGGCGAGCTCTTCGACGAGGTCTGCGACCTCGCCCGGGCCGGATTCGAGCTGCTCGCCGCCGACCCGCGCTACGACGTGGTCGTCGAGCCGCAGCTCTCCACCCTCGTCTACCGCTACATCCCCCAGGCCGTCACCTCGCCCGCCGACATCGACCGCGCCAACCTCTACGCCCGCAAGGCCCTGTTCGCCTCCGGCGAGGCCGCCGTCGCCGGCACCAAGGTCGACGGCAAGCAGTACCTCAAGTTCACCTTGCTCAACCCCGAGACGACCGTGGCGGACATCGCCGCCGTCCTCGATCTGATCGCCGGCCACGCCGAGCAGTACCTGGGAGAGAACCTTGTCCACGCCTGATACGACGACCGACACGTACGACTTCATCGGCATCGGGCTCGGTCCCTTCAACCTCGGCCTCGCCTGCCTCACCGAGCCCATCGACGAGCTGAACGGCCTCTTCATCGAGTCCAAGCCGGACTTCGAGTGGCACTCCGGCATGTTCCTGGAGGGCGCGCACCTCCAGACGCCCTTCATGTCGGACCTCGTCACCCTCGCCGACCCGACCTCCCCCTACTCCTTCCTGCAGTACTTGAAGGAGAAGGGCCGGCTGTACTCGTTCTACATCCGCGAGAACTTCTACCCGCTGCGGACCGAGTACAACGACTACTGCCGCTGGGCCGCCGGGAAGCTGTCCTCCATCCGCTTCTCCACCACCGTCTCGGCCGTCGCGTTCGACGAGTCCGCCGAGGAGTACGTGGTCACCACCACGTCCGGCGAAACGTTCCGCTGCCGCAGGCTCGTCCTCGGCACCGGCACCCCGCCGTACATCCCCGAGTCCTGCCGGGACCTGGGCGGCGACCTCATCCACAACTCGCGCTACCTCCCCAACAAGGAGGCGCTCCAGAAGAAGAAGTCCATCACCCTGGTCGGCAGCGGCCAGAGCGCCGCCGAGATCTACTACGACCTCCTCAGCGAGATCGACGTCCACGGCTACCGGCTCAACTGGGTGACCCGCTCCCCGCGCTTCTTCCCGCTGGAGTACACCAAGCTCACCCTGGAGATGACCTCCCCCGAGTACGTGGACTACTTCCACGCGCTCCCCGAGCGGACCCGCTACCGCCTGGAGACGGAGCAGAAGGGCCTGTTCAAGGGCATCGACGGTGAGCTCATCGACGCCATCTTCGACCTGCTCTACCAGAAGAACCTGGCCGGCCCCGTCCCCACCCGCCTGCTCACCAACTCCGCGCTGCACACCGCCGCGTACGAGGAGGCCACCGGCACGTACACGCTGGGCTTCCGCCAGGAGGAGCAGGAGAAGGACTTCGAGCTGGAGACCGAGGGCCTGATCCTCGCCACCGGCTACAAGTACGCCGTCCCCGCCTTCCTGGAGCCCGTCCGGGACCGCCTGCGCTGGGACTCCCAGGGCCGCTTCGACGTGGCCCGCAACTACTCGGTGGACACCACCGGCCGCGGGGTCTTCCTGCAGAACGCCGGCGTCCACACCCACTCGATCACCTCGCCCGACCTGGGCATGGGCCCGTACCGGAACGCCTACATCATCGGACAGATGCTGGGTCGCGAGTACTACCCCGTCGAGAAGACCATCGCGTTCCAGGAGTTCGCCGTATGACCGCGCACGACATCAGCATCCGCCCGCTCGACCCCCTCAAGGACGCGGAGCTGATCCACCCCTGGGTCACCGACCCCAAGGCCGCCTTCTGGATGATGCAGGGCTACGCGCTCCAGGACGTCGAGCGCGAGTACATGGCGATCGCCGCCAACCCGCACCACGACGCCTTCATCGGCAGCGTGGACGGCGAGCCCGCCTTCCTCATGGAGCGCTACGACCCCGCGAAGGTCGAACTGGCCGGCCTCTACGAGGCGCAGCCAGGCGACGTCGGCATGCACTTCCTCGTCGCCCCCACCGACACCCCGGTGCACGGCTTCACCCGCCGGGTGATCACCGCCGTGATGGCCGAGCTGTTCGCCGACCCGGCCACCGCCCGCGTGGTCGTCGAGCCGGACATCCGCAACACCGCCGTCCACGCCCTCAACGAGGCCGTCGGCTTCGTCCCCGAGCGCGAGCTCCGGAAGCCGGAGAAGACCGCGCTGCTGAGCTTCTGCACCCGCGAGGCGTTCGAGGCCGCCACGGGAGCCGCCGTATGACCGCCGAGACCGCCAAGACCGCGGCCGCCGTCGCCCACCTCACCCCCGAGCGCTGGGCCGACGCCAACCGCGCCCTGATCCGCAAGGGCCTCGCCGAGTTCACCCACGAGCGCCTGCTCGACCCGCAGGAGCTCGGTGACAGCCGCTACCGGGTCCTCAGCGACGACGGCGCCACCGAATACCGCTTCACCGCGGACCGGTTCGCCCTCGACCACTGGCAGGTCTACCCGGAGTCGATCAGCCGCCACCGGGGCAGCGAGCAGCTCCCGCTCGACGCCCTGCAGTTCATCACCGAGCTGCGCGGCTCGCTCGGCCTGAGCGACGAGATCCTGCCGGTCTACCTGGAGGAGATCTCCTCCACCCTGTCCGGTACGGCGTACAAGGCCACCAAGCCGCGCGTGACCTCCGCCGAGCTGGCCCGGGCCGGCTTCCAGGCGATCGAGACCGGGATGACCGAGGGTCACCCCTGCTTCGTCGCCAACAACGGCCGGCTCGGCTTCGGCGTCGACGAGTACCACGCCTACGCGCCCGAGGCCGCCGCGCCGATCCGCCTGGTGTGGCTGGCCGCGCACCGCGACCGCGCCACCTTCACCGCCGGCGCGGACCTGGAGTACGACTCCTTCATCCGCGCCGAGCTCGGCGACCGGGCGGTGGACGGCTTCGCCGCCGTCCTGGCCGAGCGGGGCCTGGACCTCGCCGACTACCTGCTGATGCCGGCGCACCCCTGGCAGTGGTGGAACAAGCTGTCCGTCACCTTCGCCGCCGAGGTCGCCCAGCAGCGCCTGGTGTACCTGGGCGAGGGCGACGACGCCTACCTGGCGCAGCAGTCCATCCGTACCTTCTTCAACACCTCCGACCCCGCCAAGCACTACGTGAAGACGGCGATGTCCGTCCTCAACATGGGCTTCATGCGGGGCCTGTCGGCCGCCTACATGGAGGCCACGCCGGCCATCAACGACTGGCTGGCCGGCCTGATCGAGGCCGACTCGGTCCTCAAGGCGGCCCGCTTCTCGATCATCCGCGAGCGGGCGGCGATCGGCTACCGGCACCTGGAGTACGAGGCCGCCACCGACCGCTACTCGCCCTACCGCAAGATGCTGGCCGCGCTGTGGCGCGAGTCCCCGGTGCCGTCCCTCGCCGAGGGCGAGCGGCTGGCGACCATGGCCTCGCTGCTGCACGTCGACCACGCGGGCGCGTCCTTCGCGGGCGCCCTGATCAAGGAGTCGGGGCTCGCCCCGGCCGAGTGGCTGCGGGCCTACCTGGACGCCTACCTCCTGCCGATCCTGCACTGCTTCTACGCGTACGACCTGGTCTACATGCCGCACGGCGAGAACGTGATCCTCGTCCTCGACGAGCGGGGCGCGGTCTCCCGGGCGATCTTCAAGGACATCGCCGAAGAGATCTGCGTCATGGACCCGGACGCGGTCCTTCCGCCCGCGGTGGAGCGGATCCGCGCCGAGGTCCCCGAGGACATGAAGCTGCTGTCCGTCTTCACGGACGTCTTCGACTGCTTCTTCCGCTTCCTCGGGGCCACGCTGGCGGCCGAGGGCGTCGTCGGCGAGGACGAGTTCTGGCGGACGGTCGCCGAGTGCGTCAGGGACTACCAGGACTCCAAGCCGGAGCTCGCGGACCGGTTCGCGCAGTACGACATGTTCGCGGAGACCTTCGCGCTGTCCGCGCTCAACCGGCTCCAGCTCCGCAACAACAAGCAGATGGTGGACCTGGCGGACCCGTCGGCGGCGCTCCAGCTCGTCGGCGACCTGGTCAACCCGATCGCCCGCTTCGCCCGCCACTGAGACCGCCGGCCGGCGTCCCCAGGCCCTCGCCGGCCGGCAGCCCCCAGGGCGGGCGCACTCCCGAGGACGGTCCCTCGGGTGGGCGCCCGCCCGTTTCCGTACGCAGGGTCAGGCCGACCGGCCTACTCCCACGGCACCTGCGCCGACCGGTGGAAGTCGATCCCCAGTGCCTCGAAGCGCGGCCCCTGCGCCGCGAGTCGCAGTCGGTACGTCTCCCAGTCGTGGGTGGCCGCCGGGGACCAGCCGAGTTCGGCCACGCCCGGCAGGCGCGGGAAGGCCATCGTGTCGATGTGGGCGCTCGTGGAGATCGTCTCGGTCCACAGCGGCGCCTCGACGCCCGCGATCGCCGACTCCGGGGCTCCGGCCAGGTAGGCGCCGGGGTTCCAGTCGTAGGAGCGGCGCACGTCCACGTAGCCGGCCCAGGAGAGGCCGAGCGGGGTGTCCTTGTCGTACTTCATGTCGAGGTAGGCCCGGTCGGCCGGGGACAGGATCAGCCCGGTCCCGGCCCGCGCCGCCGCCGCGACCCGCTCCTTCTCGGCCGCGGAGGTGCGGTCGAGGCCCCAGTACTGGGCGAGCGCGCCCGGCGCGGGCCGCGCCCCGGTGAGCTGGTGCCAGCCGATGACGGTCTTGCCGTACTTCGCGACGACCGGCTGCACGCGGTCCATGAAGGCCACGTAGTCCGCGTGGCTGGTGGAGTGCGCCTCGTCGCCGCCGATGTGAAGGTAACGGCCCGGGGTGAGCGCGGCCAGCTCGCGGATCACGTCGTCGACGAAGTCGTACGTGATCTCCTTCGGCACGCACAGCGAGCTGAAGCCGACCTCCGTCCCCGTGTAGAGGGGAGGGGCGACGCCGTCGCAGTTGAGCTCGGCGTAGGAGGCGAGGGCCGCGTTGGTGTGGCCCGGCATGTCGATCTCGGGGACGACCTCCTGGTAGCGGGAGGCGGCGTGGCGGACGATCTCCCGGTAGTCGTCCTTGGTGTAGAAGCCGCCGGGGCCGCCGCCGACCTGGGTGGAGCCGCCGTGGGTGGCGAGCCGGGGCCAGGAGTCGATGGCGAGGCGCCAGCCCTGGTCGTCGCTCAGGTGCAGATGCAGTTTGTTGATCTTGTAGAGGGCGAGGTGGTCGATGTACCGCTTGACCTGGTCGACGGTGAAGAAGTGCCGGGAGACGTCGAGCATCGCGCCCCGGTAGGCGTAGCGCGGGACGTCGGTGACGGTGCCGCCGGCGATCCGCCAGGGCCCGGGCTGTACGGTCCGCCTCTCCACGGCGGCGGGCAGTTGCTGGCGCAGGGTCTGGACGCCGCGGAACAGGCCGGCGGGCACCCGGGCGGTGAGGGTGACGCCGGTGCGGCCGGAGCGCAGTTCGTAGCCCTCGTCCCCGAGGGCGGTGGCCCGGGGGTCGAGCCGCAGCAGGATCCCGCCGCGGGCCGCGCCGTCGTCGACGACGGGCAGCGGATAGCCGGTGGAGGGGCGAAGCAGGCCCGCGAGATAGCGGCCGATCTCCCGGACCCGCCGGTCGTCGGAGCCGACGCGGACGGCGGTGGCGCGGGTGAGGGTGTACGGCGCTCCGCCGGGGGTCACGGAGGCGGGGGCCGGGATGACGGCGCCGAGCGGCCGTACGTCGGCGGCCGCGGGTTCCGGCGCGGAGCCGGGGGCGGTCGTCGCGCCGAGGGTCGCGAGGCCGGCGGCGATCAGGAGGAGCGGGGCGAGGACGCGCGGGGCCAGGAGGCGCGGGGCGAAGAGGCGCGGGGCGAAGAGGCGCGGAAACGTGCTGCGCTGTCTCACGGGGCAGGTCCCTTCGATGGGGAGTGCGGTGGCGAGCAGGTCGTGTCCGAACGGTCACCATCCGTACCGCGCGCCCCGATCCACGGTCAAGGTGTAGACCAATTAGCCCATCCGGCGGCGCGATCATGACCCCTCCTGCCCGATTTCGGGCAGAATTCTTGCAAGGGAGCCCCGATACCCCGCAGTATGCACGGGTGCTCGAACGCCGACCGTCGCACGACGACCTCATCGACCATCTGGTCCGCAGCACCGCGCTCCAGCGCGGTGAGGCCGCCCGGGTGGTCCTGGACGTGCTGGCGTACTTCGACGAGTCGACCGAGGAGTTCGTACGGCGCCGCCACCGCGAGCTCCAGTCCGGCGGCTCGGTGAACGCCGAGATCTTCGAGCGGATCGCGGCCGAACTGCCGCACCGCGCCGTGGCGCCACCGGAGCTCTCCCTCCGGCAACTGCGCCGCATCGTCTACGGCTGATCCGCCGCACCGGGCGGACGGACGGGCACACCCACTGACTCTGGAGGACTGACACCTTTATGTGCGGAATCGTCGGTTACATCGGCAAGCGCGACGTGGCTCCCCTGCTCCTCGAAGGACTGCAGCGCCTGGAGTACCGGGGTTACGACTCCGCGGGCATCGTCGTCACCAGCCCCAAGGCCGCCGGCCTGAAGATGGTGAAGGCCAAGGGCCGGGTCCGCGACCTGGAGGCGCGCGTCCCCAAGCGCTTCGCCGGCACCACCGGCATCGCGCACACCCGCTGGGCCACCCACGGCGCCCCGAGCGACGTCAACGCCCACCCGCACCTCGACCCCGAGAACAAGGTCGCCGTCGTCCACAACGGCATCGTCGACAACGCCGCCGAACTGCGCGCCAAGCTCGAGGCCGACGGCGTCGTCTTCGCCTCCGAGACCGACACCGAGGTCATCACCCACCTCATCGCCCGCTCCCAGGCCGACTCCCTGGAGGAGAAGGTCCGCGAGGCGCTCAAGCACATCGAGGGCACCTACGGCATCGCCGTCATGCACGCCGACTTCAACGACCGCATCGTGGTGGCCCGCAACGGCTCCCCGGTCGTCCTCGGCATCGGCGAGAAGGAGATGTTCGTCGCCTCCGACGTCGCCGCCCTCGTCACCCACACCCGCCAGGTCGTCACCCTCGACGACGGCGAGATGGCCACCCTCAAGGCCGACGACTTCCGCACCTACACGACGACCGGCGCGTCCACCAACGCCACCCCGGAGACCGTCGAGTGGGAGGCCGCCTCCTACGACATGGGCGGCCACGACACGTACATGCACAAGGAGATCTCCGAGCAGCCCGACGCGGTCGACCGCGTGCTGCGCGGCCGGATCGACGACCGCTTCTCCACCGTGCACCTCGGCGGCCTCAACCTGGACGCCCGCGAGGCCCGCTCCATCCGCCGGATCAAGATCCTCGGCTGCGGCACCTCGTACCACGCCGGTCTCATCGGCGCCTCCCTCATCGAGGGCATGGCCCGCATCCCGGCCGACGCCGAGCCGGCCTCCGAGTTCCGCTACCGCAACCCGGTCGTGGACCCCGACACCCTCTACATCGCCGTCTCCCAGTCCGGCGAGACCTACGACGTGCTCGCCGCCGTCCAGGAGCTCAAGCGCAAGGGCGCCCGCGTCCTCGGCGTCGTCAACGTGGTCGGCTCGGCCATCGCCCGCGAGGCCGACGGCGGCGTCTACGTGCACGCCGGCCCCGAGGTCTGCGTCGTCTCCACCAAGTGCTTCACCAACACGGTGGTCGCCTTCGCGCTGCTCGCCCTCCACCTCGGCCGCATCCGCGACCTGTCCGTCACCGACGGCAAGCGGATCATCGAGGGCCTGCGCAAGCTGCCCGGCCAGATCGAGGAGATCCTCAAGACCGAGGACGAGATCAAGAAGCTGGCCCAGGAGTACGCCGGCGCCCAGTCGATGATGTTCATCGGCCGCGTCCGTGGCTACCCCGTCGCCCTGGAGGCATCCCTCAAGCTGAAGGAGATCTCCTACATCCACGCCGAGGCATACCCGGCCTCCGAGCTGAAGCACGGCCCGCTCGCCCTGATCGAGCCGGCCCTGCCGACGGTCGCCATCGTCCCCGACGACGACCTGCTGGAGAAGAACCGCGCCGCCCTGGAGGAGATCAAGGCCCGCAGCGGCCGCATCCTCGCGGTCGCCCACCAGCCGCAGGAGAAGGCCGACCACACCATCGTCGTGCCGAAGAACGAGGACGAGCTCGACCCCATCCTGATGGGCATCCCGCTCCAGCTCCTCGCCTACCACACGGCGCTCGCCATGGGCCGCGACATCGACAAGCCGCGCAACCTGGCCAAGTCCGTCACGGTCGAGTAGCGGAACCCCCCGGGCCTGTCCCCCGGACCCCGCCCGCCGGGCCTGTCCCCCGGCGGTCGACCGGACACGAAGGCGGTCCTCGTCCATCCCAGGTGGACGAGGACCGCCTCTCTCTTGCCGCTACGGCTCTACGGCTCAGCTCGCCGTCGCCGGGCCGCGGGAGCGGCGGGCGAGGGAGGTCGGCCAGCCGGCCACCGCCGCCGTCGCGCCGTACCAGGCCGCGAGGCCCGCCACCGCGGCGACCCAGCCGCCCGCCTTGCCGAGGCCCGCGCTGCCGGCGAGCGTGCCTATGCCGAGCAGCAGCAAGGAGACGCACAGCAGCCCGTAGACGCCCTGGCGGAAGAGCCCGCCGCCCTTCGCGGCCGCCGTCAGGGTGAGCGCCAGCAGCGCCCACAGCAGCAGGAACAGACCGGCGGCCTCGGCCGAGCCGCTGTCACCGACGCCCGTGCCCCAGGTGAACCAGAAGGCGCCGAGCGCCGTCGAGGCCGTGCCCTCGGCGGTGTTGCCCGCACGCAGGGCGAGCAGGCCGACGAGAAACAGGGACACACCGCCGACCCAGGTCGCGAGCCCGGCCGCGTCCCCCGCGCCGACGTGGTCGATCACGCCGGTGGAGCCGAGGCCGAAGGCGAGCAGGGTCAGTCCGAGTGCGAGGTGTCCGAGCGTGGCGGTGGCGTTTCCCGCGGCGACTTCGTTGTCCACGGCGGGCTCCCTTCAACGTGCGGTCGTGCCGCTTGGGCTGCTGTGTTCCGGTGGACTTTATGTACCCTTCACAAGCGCACAATTCACCTGAGGAAGGCCGAAATTATGGCCGAATCAAGGGAGTTGGGGGATACGCCCGAGGTGGACGACACCTCTGGGACAGCCGTTACGGAACGCCGCGCCGCGTCGCCGCCGCTACGGGATGACGACGACCGGCCGCTGGGCGCGTCGCGCGAGGCGGCCGGCCACCGAGCCGAAGATCCGCCCGACGATGCCGTGCGTGGAGCCGACCACGATCGCGTCGGCCGCGTACTCCCGGCCAACCTCCTCCAGCTCGTGGCAGATGTCGCCGCCGCGCTCGACGAGGATCCAGGGGACCTCGGAGAGGTGCTCGGCGCAGGCGAGCTCCAGGCCGAGGACCTCGGTGCGGTGGTCCGGCACGTCGACGAAGACCGGCGGCTCGCAGCCGGCCCACACGGTCGTGGGCAGCCGGTTGGCGACGTGCACGATGATCAGGCCCGAGCCGGAGCGGCGGGCCATGCCGATGGCGTACGCGAGGGCGCGCTCACTGGACGTGGAACCGTCGAATCCGACCACCACTCCGTGCCGGAAGGCCGGGTCGCAGGCGTGACGGGGCTGTTCCACCGCGAGGGGGTCGACCGTGGAGTCGGCGACGCGCTTGCGGTCCGCGGGTTCGGGGAATTCGTGACCGGCCATCGGTGTCTCGGCGAAGAGGGTCCTCTGGAGAGGGACGGAAAGGACGGGGAGCGGAACAACGGGTGGCGCCGGAGCAGTGTCCGGGAATCATCTTCCCAACCCCATACCCCCAAGGGTACGGCGACACTCCTCTCGTGCCCAGGGCCTCGGTGGCTGCCCCTCGCGGCGCCGCAGCAGGGTCCGTACGGCGTTCCAGGGAGCATGCACGAGCCCCGCGCCGTAGCGCAATGCCGGATGTGCCCTACAGGTGTCCGTACGGGGGCCAAACGGACGCTCCGCGCAGTGACCGGAACGTTCCGCTCCTCGTTTCCACACGTCACGCCACCGTCGCAGGGAGTTCGCCCGTGCCCGCACCGTCGCCCATCGACACCGCCACCGACCCCGCCGCCGTCCCCGCCGCCGTCCCCGCCTCCGGGCGGTCCGCCGCCCGGGCCGCGGAGCTCGCCTCCGCCGAGACCGTCACCGCCGTCTTCGTGGCGCCCGGCACCGCCCCGGCGGGCCGGGCCGCGGGGTCGCGCGGGCGCCGCCGGGCACCGGAGCCGGCGGGACCGGGCGGGCGGGGGGCTCCGGGCGGCGCGGGCGGTCCGGGGCAGGACGCGGCGAGCGACGTCGTGCGCTGGGCGGTCTTCGCCTGCGTCCTCGTCCCGGTCGTCCTCCTCGTCTACGGGACGTCCGTCGGCGGCGCGACCGGCGCGGCCCTCGGGCTCGCCGCCGTCACGGCCGTCTGCCGGGTGCTGCTGCGCCGGTCCGAGCGCGGGCTGCGCGCCGAGGCGCACGCAGGACTCGGGGCCGGGCCCCGGACCGGGCCGCACGGGGGGCGCGGGCGCTCCCGCGCGGCCGGGAACCACTCGCGGAGTTGACAGGGTCGCACAGCCGATCCCGTATGTTTTCGGCCAAGTTCCATCCCTCGGCGCGTCCTTGACCGGAGCCCGTTCGACCCGCGTAGCGCCAGGCATCGCCGCCTTGACCCCTGCTCGGCGATCGAAAGCTTCGCGCCAAGTGGCCTTGTCGACAATGTGCCGGGGGGAGAACGTGTCACGCCGGTGCCGCGGGACGCAGTAGATTCGATCATGGGTACCGAAGACTGGGGTCTCGTGCAAAACCGAGGGGAAACGTGGCACAGCGACACGACCAGGGAGACGCCAACACCGAGGGGGGCTTAGCGTCATGAGCCAGGACCACTCTGCCGCACCGGAGGCGGCACGGAAGCTGTCCGGGCGCCGCCGTCGCGAAGTCGTCGCGGTACTGCTGTTCAGCGGTGGCCCCATCTTCGAGAGCTCCATCCCGCTCTCCGTTTTCGGCATCGACCGGCAGGACGCGGGCGTGCCCCGCTACCGGCTGCTCGTCTGCGCCGGCGAGGACGGCCCCCTGCGGACCACAGGCGGGCTCGAACTCACCGCACCGTACGGCCTCGAGGCCATCAGCCGGGCCGGCACCGTCGTCGTGCCCGCCTGGCGCTCGATCACCTCGCCGCCACCCCCGGAGGCGCTCGAAGCGCTCCGCCGGGCGCACGAGGAGGGCGCGCGCATCGTCGGTCTGTGCACCGGCGCGTTCGTGCTCGCCGCCGCCGGGCTGCTCGACGGCCGGCCGGCCACCACGCACTGGATGTACGCGCCGACGCTCGCCAAGCGCTATCCGTCGGTCCACGTGGACCCGCGGGAGCTCTTCGTCGACGACGGCGACGTGCTGACCTCGGCCGGCACCGCGGCCGGGATCGACCTGTGCCTGCACATCGTGCGGACCGACCACGGCACGGAGGCCGCGGGCGCCCTGGCGCGCCGGCTGGTCGTCCCGCCGCGGCGCAGCGGCGGTCAGGAGCGCTACCTCGACAGGTCTTTACCCGAGGAGATCGGCGCCGACCCGCTGGCGGAGGTCGTCGCCTGGGCCCTGGAGCACCTCCACGAGCAGTTCGACGTGGAGACCCTGGCGGCCCGTGCGTACATGTCACGGCGGACCTTCGACCGCCGCTTCCGCTCGCTGACCGGCTCCGCGCCGCTGCAGTGGCTGATCACCCAGCGGGTGCTCCAGGCACAGCGGCTCCTGGAGACCTCCGACTACTCCGTCGACGAGGTCGCCGGCCGCTGCGGCTTCCGGTCCCCGGTGGCGCTGCGCGGCCACTTCCGGCGCCAGCTCGGCTCCTCGCCGGCCGCCTACCGGGCCGCGTACCGGGCCAGGCGTCCGCAGGGCGAGGTCGGCACGGCGGTCCTCGACGCGGTCGTCCCGGCCCAGGCCCCGGCGGGCCCCCGCCGCCCGGCGCACCCGCTGGACCACGGCAAACCGGCCTCGGACGTCTACGCGCAGGGCCGCGCGGCCCTGCCGGGCCAGCGCAGCGCGCCGTAGCCGCCCCCCGACCGCGCGAGCCACAAGCCGCGCACGCGGAAGACCGAAGGCCCTCCCGGGACACCTCCCAGGGGGGCCTTCGGGCGTCCGTCGGCCATAAGGTAGGACGCATGAACGATCGCATGGTGTGGATCGACTGCGAGATGACCGGGCTCTCGCTGACGGACGACGCACTCATCGAGGTGGCCGCGCTGGTCACCGACTCGGAACTGAACGTGCTCGGCGAAGGGGTGGACATCGTGATCCGCCCGCCGGACGCGGCCCTGGAGACCATGCCGGAGATCGTGCGCCAGATGCACACGGCCTCGGGCCTGCTGGACGCGCTCGCCGAGGGCACCACCCTCGCCGACGCCGAGGCCCAGGTCCTCGCGTACATCCGCGAACACGTCAAGGAGCCGGGGAAGGCTCCGCTGTGCGGGAACTCGGTCTCCACCGACCGCGGCTTCCTCGCCCGTGACATGCCGGCCCTGGAGAGCCACCTCCACTACCGGATCGTCGATGTCTCCTCGGTCAAGGAGCTGGCCCGCCGCTGGTACCCGAGGGCGTACTTCAACAGTCCGGAGAAGAACGGCAACCACCGGGCGCTGGCCGACATCCGCGAGTCCATCGCCGAGCTCCGCTACTACCGCGAGGCGATCTTCGTCCCGCGGCCCGGGCCCGACTCGGAGACCGCGAAGGAGATCGCGGCCCGTCACGTCATCCCGGGGCTCACCCATCCCGCGTAGGGAACCGGCTCGCGCCCGCCGGACCCCTTCGGGGGAAACGTGTGCGCGAGCACCCTCCCGGACCCTGTAGACTTCTTCTCGGCCGGTCGGGGAAACCTTCGGGAAAACCGCCGGTCGTGGTGGGTATAGCTCAGCTGGTAGAGCACCTGGTTGTGGTCCAGGATGTCGCGGGTTCGAGTCCCGTTACTCACCCTGAAGGCCGAGGCCCCGGTTCGAAAGAACCGGGGCCTCGGTCGTTTCCGTGTGTCCGTGGTCCGCGTGTCCGCGGCAGCGACGAGGGCGGCGCCGCTACGGTCGGGGCCCATGTGGCGGCGCACTCCCACCCTCGCACTCGCCCTGCTCCTGGGCGCGCTCCTCGCCGCGGGCTGCGCCACCGATCCGCCCGGCCCGTCCTACGCGCGGGACGCGGACGCGGGCGACCGGCCGGTCACGCTCACCGTCGGGGTCTTCGGCTCCTTCGGCCTCAAGGAGGCCGGGCTCTACGACGCGTACATGCGCCTGCACCCGGACGTCGCCGTCCGCCAGACCTCCATCGAGCGCAACGAGAACTACTACCCCCAGCTCCTCACCCATCTCGTCACCGGCTCCGGCCTGGCCGACGTCCAGGCCGTCGAGGTCGGCAACATCGCCGAGGTGGTCGCCACCCAGGGGCACCGGCTGGTGGACCTCGGCAGGGCGCCGGGGGTCGACCGGCGGGCGTTCCTGCCGTGGAAGTGGGCGCAGGGCACCGGCCGCGACGGCCGCACGGTCGCGCTCGGCACCGACATCGGGCCGCAGGCCGTCTGCTACCGCAAGGACCTGTTCGCACGGGCCGGGCTGCCGACCGGGCGGGAGGCGGTGGGGCGGCTGTGGGCCGGGGACTGGCGGCGGTTCCTGGCCGTGGGGCGGCGGTTCGCGGCACGCACCCCGGACGGCGCGGCGTTCACCGACTCGGCGTCCGGGGTGCTGTCCGCGGTGGTCAGCAGCGGGCGCCTGCGTTTCTACGACGAGCGGGGCGCCCTCGTCGTCGGCGGCAACCCGGCCGTGCGGGAGGCATGGGACATCGCCGCCTCCTTCGCCCGCGACGGGCTGACCGCCCGGCTCCAGCAGTTCACGCCCGGCTGGGACCAGGGTTTCGCGAACGGCGCCTTCGCGACCGTGGCGTGCCCCGCCTGGATGCTGGGCTACATCCAGGACAAGGCCGGTCCGGCGGGCCGGGGCCGCTGGGACGTGGCCGCGGCGCCCCGGCCGGGCAACTGGGGCGGTTCCTTCCTCGTCGTCCCGAAGGCCGGCCCGCACCGGGCGGAGGCCGCCCGCCTGGCCGCCTGGCTGACCGCCCCGGAGCAGCAGGCACGGGTCTTCGCGCTCCGCGGCAGCTTCCCCAGCGCCTCCGCCGCGCACGCCCTGCCGACCGTGGCGTCCGCCCGCCACCCGTACTTCGGTGACGCGCCGGTCGGGGCGATCTTCACGGCGGCGGCGCGGGGCGTGCCGACGGCCCCGGTCGGCCCGAAGGAGGGCCTCGTCGCCCAGCACCTGTCCGACGTCGGCATGCTCCAGGTCGACCAGACGGGCCGCGACCCGGCGGAGGCGTGGGCGGCGGCCCTGAGGTCGATCGACAACGCGCTGGACCGGTGAGGACGATGACCGACCTGACCGACACGGACACCGAAACGGGTCCCTCCAGGTCTCTGAGCGGCGCGGCGGCGGCCGTGTCCCCGCCGCCCCACGCGACCCGGCCCGCCCCTGGGCCCGCGCCGGAAGGCCGCCGGGCGGCGGTGCGGCGGGCACGGACGCGGCGCGCATGGGTGCCGTACGCGCATGTCGCGCCCTTCTTCGTCCTCTTCGGCGCCTTCGGCCTGTTCCCGCTGCTCTACACCGGCTGGGCCTCGCTCCACCGGGTGGAGCTGACCGACCTGGAGCACCCCCAGTGGGTGGGCCTGCGGAACTACACGCGTCTGCTCGACGATCCCTTCTTCTGGAACGCGCTCGGCAACACCTTCGTGATCGGCGTCCTGTCGACGGTGCCGCAACTGCTGCTCGCGCTCGCGGTGGCGCATCTGCTCGACGTACGGCTGCGGGGGCGGGCGTTCTTCCGGGTGGTGGCGCTCGCGCCGTACGCCACCTCGGTGGCCGCGGCGACGCTCGTCTTCGCGCTGCTCTTCGGGCGGGACCACGGCCTGGTCAACTGGTCGCTGTCGACCGTCGGGCTCACGCCCGTCGACTGGCAGAACGGGCCGTGGGCCTCCAAGGCCGCCGTCTCGGCCATCGTGGTGTGGCGGTGGACCGGCTACAACGCGCTGATCTATCTGGCCGCCATGCAGACCGTGCCGCGCGAGCTCTACGAGGCGGCGGCGCTCGACGGGGCCTCGCGGTGGCGGCAGTTCGTCCATGTGACCCTGCCGGGGCTGCGCCCCACGATCCTGTTCACCGTCGTCGTGTCCACGATCGGGGCGACCCAGCTCTTCGGGGAGCCGCTGCTGTTCGGGGCCGGTGCGGGGGCGTCGGGCGGCGCGGACCACCAGTTCCAGACGCTCGGGCTCTATCTGTACGAGCAGGGGTGGGTGAACCTGCACCTGGGGCGGGCCTCGGCGATCGCCTGGGTGATGCTGCTGATCCTGCTGCTGGTGTTCGGGGCGGCGCGGCTCGCCCGGTCGAGGAGGGCCGCCTGATGCGTACGGTACGGGCCGGCTGGGGCACGTACGTCCTCCTCGCCGTCTTCGCCGCGGCCTCGCTCTTCCCGCTGTTGTGGGCGGCGGTCGCGGCCTCCCGGACGACGACCCGGCTCGCGCACACCCCGCCCCCGTTGCGCTTCGGCCGGAACCTGCCGCGCAACCTGGAGATCGCCTGGACCGACGCGCATCTGGGCGCGGCGCTGGCGAACACGCTGGTGGTGGCGGGCTCGGTCGCGCTGGGCACGGTCCTGGTGTCGACGCTGGCCGGGTTCGCCCTCGCCCGGCTGCGGTTCCGTTTCCGGGGCGCGCTGCTCGCGCTGGTGGTGGGGACGATGCTGATCCCGCCGCAGCTCGGCGTGGTGCCGCTGTATCTGCTGGTCGCGCGGCTGCGCTGGACGGACGAGCTGCAGGCGGTGATCCTGCCGGGGCTGGTGTCGGCGTTCGGGGTGTTCTTCATGCGCCAGCACCTGCTGCGGGCGCTGCCGGCCGAGCTGGTGGAGGCGGCGCGGGTGGACGGGGCGGGGGCGCTGCGGGTGGTGTGGCACGTGGTGTTCCCGGCGGCGCGGCCGGCGATGGCGGTGCTGGGGACGCTGACGTTCGTGGCGGCCTGGAACGACTTCTTCTGGCCGGTGCTGGTGCTGACGCAGACGGGCAGTCCGACGGTGCAGGTGGCGCTGACGGGGCTGGGCCGTGGCTACATCCCGGACCAGTCGGTGGTGATGGCGGGGGCGGTGCTCGGCACGGTGCCGCTGCTGCTGGTGTTCGCGGTCCTCGGCCGGCAGATCGTGGGCGGTGTGATGCGGGGCGCGGTGAAGGGCTGAGGCTCCGTCACTCGTTCGGCCGAGGCGGGCAGCCCGCCCCGTACACCCCTGTTAGCGTCCGCTTATGTCCCGTATCTTCATATTTTCCCTCCGCAGGCGCGGTGAGGCCGCGTGGGAGTGATCAAGGACCATCCCGAACTGGCCGTGTTCCTCTGCCTCGGTGCCGGTTATCTCGTCGGCAAGCTGCGGGTCGGCCCCATCACCCTCGGCGGCATCTGCGGCACGCTGATCGTCTCGCTCCTGCTCGGTGCCTGGACCAGGGTCCAGGTCGACGGCGACGTCAAGACCGTCTTCTTCGCGATCTTCATCTTCGCCCTCGGCTACATGGCCGGCCCCCAGTTCTTCGCCAACCTCAACCGCGGGAGCCTGCGCTTCTTCGCGCTCTGCGGCATCGAGCTCGTGTGCGTGGTCGGCATCGCGTACGGGCTCGCCAAGGCATTCGACCTCGATGTCGGCACCGCCTCCGGCATCCTCGCCGGCGCCGCCACCGAGTCGGCGGTGGTCGGCACCGCCACCGAGGCCATCGGCAAGCTGGACGGCCTGACGGCCGAGCAGATCAGCACCTACCAGGGGCATGTGGCCACCGCGTACACCGTCTGCTATCTCTTCGGCCTGGTCACCATCGTGATCTACACCAGCCAGCTCATGCCGATGATGCTGCGGATCAACCTCCGCGACGCCTCGCGCGAGCTGTGGGAGCGGATGCGCGGCGGCAGCGGCGGCCTGGAGGCCGACGAGCGCGAGGCCCTGCCGGGCATGGTCGGCCGCACCTTCCTCGTCACCCAGGCCGACGGCCGCACGGTCCGCGATCTGGAGTCCTCGCTCGGCGACCGGATCACGATCGAGGCGGTCAAGCGGGGCAGCCAGGTGCTCACTCCCCCGCCGCCCGATTTCGAGCTCACCCTCTCCGACCTGGTCCTGACCGTCGGCCGGCGGGCCAACATCATCGAGGCCGGGCGGATCATCGGCCCCGAGACCCCGGCGGTCCCGGGCCTGGACACCCCGCTCGCCACCACCCAGGTCTCCCTCACGGACACCTCCGTCTCCGGCAAGTCCCTCGACGGGCTGCAGAAGGAGCACCCGGAGTTCGGCGCCAGCGGCGTCTACGTCACCGAGGTGCTCCGCGGCGACCAGATGCTGCCCGCCAACCCCGACACGGTGGTCCAGCGCGGTGACGTGCTCACTTTGGTCGGCGCCCGTTCCGGCCTCGGCCGGCTGGTGGCGAAGATCGGCTCGGTGGTGAAGAACGACGCCACCGACTTCATCTACCTCGGCGCCGGCATCGCGGCCGGCTCGCTGATCGGCCAGATCGTGGTCACGTTCGGCGACGTGCCGCTGTCGCTCGGCACCGGCGGCGGCTGTCTGATCTCCGGCCTGCTCTTCGGCTGGTTCCGCTCCCGCAGCCAGACCTTCGGCGCCTTCCCGCCGCAGGCCGCGACCACCCTGAAGGACATGGGCCTGGCGGTCTTCATCGCCTGCACCGGTCTCGTCTCCGGCCCGCAGGCATGGCCGCTGCTCAAGGAGTACGGGGCGCTGCTGCCCATCGCGGGCGTCGCCATGGTCCTCGTCCCCGCGACCCTCTCGCTGGTCGTCGGGCGCAGGTTCCTGCGGATCGAGCCACCACTGCTCATCGGCGCCATCGCGGGCCAGCAGTGCTCCACGCCCGCCATCACCTCGGTCACCCAGGTGGCCCAGAGCTCGGTGCCGATGCTCGGCTACACGATCACCTACGCCCTGTCCAACTTCCTGCTCCCGCTGACCGGTCCGCTCGTCGTCGGCGTCCTCGGCGCCTGAGCCCCGCCGCCTCCTGCGCCTCCCGTCCCGCCCCTCCATCCCTCCGAGGGAGTTCCGCCGTGCCCAAGACCACCTTCACCCGTGACGAGATCAAGTCCTTCGCGCGGTTGTCGCCCTTCGAGCTGAAGGACAAGTTCATCGAGATCGCCACGTCGGCGCAGGCCGACGAGCCCGGCCAGAAGGGCAAGACGCAGGTCCAGATGCTCAACGCGGGCCGCGGCAACCCGAACTGGACGGCGACCGGCCCGCGCGAGGCGTTCCACGCGCTCGGCTACTTCGCGCTCTCCGAGTCGCGCCGCGTCTGGACCGCCGACGACCTGGGCGGGATGCCCGAGCGGGCCGGCTCGGGCGCGCGCTTCGACGCCTTCGTACGGCGGCACCCGGACCTGCCGGGGATCGAACTGCTCCAGCGGTGCGTCGCGTACGCGGTCGAGCGCTTCGGCTTCGACAAGGACGCCTTCGTGCACGAGCTCACCGACGGCTCGATCGGCGACAACTACCCGGTGCCGGACCGCATCCTCCCCCACACCGAGCGGATCGTCCGCGGCTATGTGGAGGACGAGCTGTTCGACGGGCGGCCACCGGCCGGAACGATGTCGTACGTCGCGACCGAGGGCGGCACGGCCGCCATGTGCTACGTCTTCGACTCCCTGACGAAGAACGGGATCCTGAGGAAGGGCGACCGGATCGCCCTGATGGTGCCGGTGTTCACGCCGTACATCGAGATCCCCGAGCTCGACACGTACGAGTTCGAGGTCGTCCGGATCGAGGCATCGCTCTTCGCGGAGACGGGTGTGCGCGAGTGGCGCTATCCGGAGGAGGAGGTCGCCAAGCTGGCGGACCCGTCGATCAGGCTGCTGTGCCTGGTGAATCCGTCCAACCCGCCGTCGCTCGCGCTCAGCGAGCGGGTCGCGCGGCAGATCGAGGAGATCGTGGCGACCGCCAACCCGAACCTGGTGATCGTGACGGACGACGTGTACGGCACCTTCGTGCCGGGCTTTCGCTCGCTCGCCGCCGACCTGCCGCGGAACACGCTGTTCGTCTACTCCTACTCCAAGCACTACGGGGCCACGGGCTGGCGGCTGGGGGTGATCGGGCTCCACGACGACAACGTCATCGACCGGATGATCGCGGAGCTGCCGGCGGCGGAGAAGGAACGGCTGGCCCGGCGGTACGGCACGCTGTCGCTCGAGCCGGAGAAGATCCGTTTCATCGACCGGCTGGTCGCGGACTCACGGCAGGTGGCGCTGAACCACACGGCCGGACTGTCGCTGCCGCAGCAGGTGATGATGACCCTCTTCTCGCTCTTCGCCCTGCT
Organism: Streptomyces sp. NPDC006339; assembly: GCF_040612775.1. Classification (NCBI taxonomy): domain Bacteria; kingdom Bacillati; phylum Actinomycetota; class Actinomycetes; order Kitasatosporales; family Streptomycetaceae; genus Streptomyces; species Streptomyces sp. NPDC006339. The sequence continues at coordinate 107,531 of NZ_JBEXQW010000007.1, read as the reverse complement.
GGAGGAGGGCCGGGCGTACAAGGAGCGCATCCGCGGGATCGTGCGGCAGAGGCTCGACCTGCTGCTCGAAGGCGCCCAGATGAAGATCGCCGAGGACGGGAAGCGGGCGGCCTACTACATCGAGCTGGACCTGCTGGCGGAGGCCGAGCGGGTGCACGGGAAGGACTTCGCGGACTTCCTGGAGAAGAACTACGAGCCGGTGGACCCGCTGTTCCGGCTGGCCGAGCAGACGCGGGTGGTGCTGCTCAACGGCGGCGGTTTCGACGGGCCCCAGTGGTCGGTGCGGGTGTCGCTGGCGAATCTCGACGACCTGGACTACCTGAAGATCGGCCACCAGTTGCGGGCGATCTTCGACGGGTACGCGGAGGAGTGGCGGGCCGCGCGGTAGCGCGCACACCCGCGCATCCTTTTTCTGTAGCGGACGTTACGAAAGGTGGTACGGTGGGTACGTTAATTTTGTAGCGCCCGCTACGGAATGCGGGCGCCGGACACGGGGGGACCCACCATGAGCACGTACCTGCCGCCGGCCGAGCCCTACCCGGTCGTGCTGGCGCACGGAGCGGGCGGCGGCGTCGAGGCCAACTTCGGCCCGGTCCGCGAGACCCTGGCCGCCGGCGGACGCCGGGTCGTCGGCTTCGACCTGCCCGGCACGGGCGCCGCCCCGCGCGCGGCCCGGCCGCTCGACCTGGACGCGCTCGCCGACGACCTCGTCGCCACGGCCGACGCCGCCGGGGTGGAGCGGTTCGCCGTCGCCGGGTATTCGCTGGGGACGGCCGTCGCCGTACGGGCCGCGACCCGCCACCCCGGGCGGGTCACCGCGCTCGTCCTCACCGCGCCCTTCGCCTTCGCCGACCACGCCCTGCGGCAGACCGCCCACCTGTGGCGGGAGCTCGCCGCCGGCGGCCGCCCCGACCTGGTGGCCCGCCTCCTCGTCCCGCTCGCCTTCGGCGCCGGCACGCTGGAGCCGATGACCCCCGAGGACGTCGAGGCCGCCGTCCGCTTCACCGCCGCGTCGGTCCCGCCGGGCACTCCCGAGCACGCCGACCTGGTGACCCGGGCGGACGTCCGCGCGGACCTCCCGCGCCTGACGGTGCCGGCCCTCGTCATCTCCACCACCGGCGACCGCCTCGTCTCCCCCGCCCTCCACCGCGCGTTCGCCGCCGCCATACCGGGCGCCCGCCTGACCGAACTGGACACGGGGCACGTTCCGTTCGCGGAGAACCCGGAGGCGTGGGGGAAGCTGATGGCCGAATTCCTGGATGACCTGCGGGGACAGGGGAGCGCGCCCCGGCCGGCGGTGGGGTCGGCTCCGGCCGGAGCGCGCGGTGTGGGGGGCCAGCCGGTCGTGGACCTGGCGGCCGGTCCGGCTCACCGGTAGGCGGCGAATGCCTTGGTGAAGGCCAGGGGCTCCTGGAGGATGGAGGAGCAGGTGGCGTCCGCGTAGTTCACCGCTCCGGCCGCGCACTGCCTGTCGCGGGTCGAGGACCACATCGACAGCCAGCCGATGCCCTTGGACGTCGCGAAGTCGACGAGCTGGGTGGCGTCGTCGACCCGGAAGACCTCCGAGGTGACGTCGTTGACGCCGATCATGGGGGTGACGGCCACGGCCTTCCACGCGGCCGTGTCGGACAGGCCGAGGACGCCCTTGATCTGGGCGTGGGTGGCGGTCGCCGCCGAGATCGCGTACTGGCCCATGTCTCCGCTGTAGGCGGGCCCGTAGTCCATCGCCATGATGTTCACGGCGTCGACGCGGACCCCGTTCCTCTTGGCGTCGGCGAGCAGGTCGACACCGGGCTGGGTCAGGCCCTCGGGCATGACCGGCAGGGTGAAGGAGACGTTCAAGCCCGGGTGCGACTTCTGGAGCTGGGCGATGGCCTGGGCCCGGCGCGTGTTGGCGGCGGTGTCCGGCAGGGCGGCGCCCTCGACGTCGAAGTCGACCTTGGTCAGCTTGTAGTGGTCGATCACCTTGCCGTACGCGGCGGCGAGGGCGGTGGACGAGGAGCAGTTCAGGGCGAGTTCATGGCCGGCGGCGCCGCCGAAGGAGACCCGGACGTCGCCGCCCTCGGCCCGCAGGGCGCCGATCTGGGCGGCCACCTTGTCGGAGGCGAGGTCGGTGACACCGCCCCACAGCGGGGTGCAGCCGCCGCCGGAGGTGATGAAGGCGAGGTTGAACTCCTTCACGCCGGTCCGGTCGGCGGTGGAGAGCAGGTCGTAGGCGGGGTGGAGGGAGGTGTCGACGTACGGGGCGAAGCGGGCGGCCGTGCCGGGTGCCGGGGGCGTGGTGGCCGTCGCGGTCGGCGTGGGCGTGACCGTCCTCGTGGGCGTGGGGCTCGCGGTCGCCGTCCTGGTGGCGGTGGGCGTGGGCACGGGGGTCCTGGTGGGCTGCCCGGTGGGGCGGCCGCTAGGGGTCGGGGTGGCTCCGCCGGCGGAGCAGGCGGCCTTGTTGATGAGGCAGTCGACCGGGTCGCCGGCCGCGCCGGCGGCGGAGGTCACGAAGCCGACGGTGACGGACTGGCCGGGAGCGAGGTGCCGGTTCCAGTCGGCGGGCTTCACGGTGACGTGGCGGCCGGAGACGGTGTGCTCACCGTTCCAGAGGGAGCTGATCGTGGTGCCCTCGGGCAGGTCGAATTCCAGCGTCCAGCCCCCCGACTGGACGCTGGAGGTCTCGTTGGTGATCACGTACTGGCCGGTGTAGCCGCCGGTCCAGGAGCTGGTCCTGGTGTAGGCGGCGCCCACGGCCGCGGCCTGGGCGGTGCCCGAGAACGCGAAGGCCGCGCCGCCGATCACCGCGGCGGCGACGACCGCGCCGACGGCCTTGGTCCTGCCGCTCGTCCTGCGCCGGTGCGAAGTCCGCTGCGCGTTGCTGCCCATCGCGTGCCTGCCTCTGGATGCCGGGGTGTGGGGGTGGGGTGTGGAGGGGGTGCGGCAGCACGTTAGCGACCGGGAAACGGACAAATGGCCATGAGGAGGCCGAGGTTGAGGATTCTTAGGCTCCGCTTAAGGAAGGCATCGGGACGATTAAAGGTTGGCCCGCCCGCCGGGCCCGATGGAGTCGTGTGCGGGGACGGGCACGGGGACGGGCCGGACCGGGGGCGGGGACGGTGCCGGGTCCGCGGGGGTGGCTCGGGGCGGTCAGACCTTCTGGCGGCGGGCGCGGCGCGCCGGGCCGGATTCCGCGCGGCGTCCGCGACGGCTGCCGCCCTCGCCCGTACGGCGGCCGTCCAGGCCGATCCAGATGCGGACCTCGGTGCCGCCGAGCACCGAGTGCCCGATCCGCACGTCGCCGCCGGTCGACTCCGCCATGCGCCGCACGATGTCCAGGCCGAGCCCGGTCGAGCCGTCCCGGCCGCTGCCCGCGCCGCGGGCCAGGGCGGCGGCGGGGTCGGCGATGCCGGGTCCCGCGTCCGAGACCAGGATGATCACGGCGTCCTCGCCGTTGTGGAGGTCGACCGAGAAGGCGGTGCCCTCCGGGGTGTGCCGGAAGACGTTGCCGAGCAAGGCGTCGAGGGCCGCCACGAGTTCGGCCCGGGCGACCGGGATGCGCACCGGACGTTCCAGCCCCGCGACCCGTACCTTCCGACCCTCGTCCTCGGCGAGGGCCGACCAGAAGTCCATCCGCTCGCGCACCACCTCGGAGGCGTCGCAGCCGGCGACGGCGACCGTGGGCTGGGTCTGGGGCTTCGCCTCCCGGGCGGTGCGGATGATGGTGTCGACCTCGCGCTCCAACTGCTCCACCGCGGCGCGGGTCTGGTCGGCCGCGGGGCCCGAGCCCAGCGAGGCCGCGTTGAGCCGCAGCACGGTCAGCGGGGTGCGCAGCCGGTGGGAGAGGTCGGCGGCCAGCTCGCGCTCGTTGGCGAGGAGCTGGACGACCTGGTCGGCCATCGAGTTGAAGGCGACGGCGGCCGACTTGAGCTCCGGCGGCCCCTCCTCGCGGACCCGGGCGCCCAGTCTGCCCTCGCCCAGCTCGTGGGCGGCGCGGGCGAGCCGCTGGGCGGGCTGGACCATCCGCAGGCCGAGCCGGTCGGCGACGGCCACGGAGCCGACGATCAGGGCGATGCCGACGGCGGCGAGGACCAGCCAGGCGGTGGCGACGCCGTTGCTGACCTCGCCCTCGGGCACGAAGAGTTCGACGACGGCGACCTGCCCCGAGCTGACGGCCGTGGGCTGGAGCAGCGCGGAGCCGCCCGGCACCTCGGCGATGGTCGCCCGGCCCAGCGCCCGGGTGGTGGCCAGGTCCTCGTCGCTGACCCGCCGGGTGCCGATCCGCACGCTCCGGCCGCCCGGTTCGCCGGGGGGCGGGAGGTGGACGGCGAGCCGGCCTTCGGCGCCGTCGTCGGTGGTGGCGACGGCCCGCTCGAGCTGGGCGCGGTCGGTGGTGATGGCGAGGACCGGCGCGAGACCGGCGGCGCGCCGTTCGGCGTTGGAGAAGGCCCGGTCACGGGCCATCTCCTTGACCACCAGGCCGAGCGGCACGGCGAAGGCGACCACGACCATGACGGTCACCGCGAGCGACACCTTGACGAGCGCCCATCTCACGGCCGGGCCTCCAGGTGCTGCTCCCGGGGCGGCTCCAGCTTCACGCCCACGCCGCGCAGGGTGTGCAGATAGCGCGGCCGGGCGGCCGTCTCGCCCAGCTTCCTCCGCAGCCACGACAGATGGACGTCGATGGTCTGGTCGTCGCCGTACGACTGCTGCCACACCTCGGCGAGCAGTTCCCTGCGCGAGACGACCACTCCCGGCCGGCCGGCGAGGAAGGCCAGCAGGTCGAACTCCCGGCGGGTCAGGTCCAGCGCGTTGCCGTCGAGCGCCGCCTGACGCCGCAGCGGGTCGATGGCGAGGCCCCCGACCCGGATCTCCCGGGAGGGCGGCGCCTCCCCGGCGCCCGACCGCGCGCGGCGCAGCACGGCCGCCATCCGGGCGGACAGGTGCTCCACCGAGAACGGCTTGGTCAGGTAGTCGTCCGCGCCGTCGTTGAGCAGCCGGACGATCTCCGCCTCGTCGTCCCGCGCGGTCGCGATGATCACGGGGACGTCGGTGACGCCGCGCAGCATCTTCAGGGCCTCGGCACCGTCCAGATCGGGCAGTCCGAGGTCCAGGATGACCACGTCGAAACGGAGATGGGCGACCTCGCGCAGCGCCTCCAGGGCCGTGCCGACGCTCCTCACGGTGTGCGAGGCATCGGTCAGGTGCCGGATGAGGGCGGAGCGCACGAACTGGTCGTCCTCGACCACGAGCACACTTGCCATGGGCGGCACCGTACGCCATGCGGGGGATGGCAGGATGAGCCGGATGCGAAGAGGACTGGTTCACGCGCTGGCGTGGTCGCTCGCCACGGGCGCGGCGGTCACGCTCTCCTGGTGGGGCGTGCACACGGTGCTGGCCGGCACGGTCTACGACCCGCCGCGGGCCCTGCCCATCCCGTCCGGGACCACCGCCGCCGCGGGGTCCGGCGGCACGGTCACCGCCCCGCCGGCCTCCTCGACGCCGGGCGCCCGGCCCTCCTCCGCCTCCCCGTCGGCCTCGCCGAGCACCGCCCGGCCGTCGACGCCGCCGCCCGCCGGCCCGTCCCCGCGCGCCACCAGCCCGAAGCCGGCGACCAGCAGCCCGGACACCGGCGGAAACGGGAACGTCAAGAGTTACGGCACGGACGGCGGCCGGGTCGTGTTCGACCTCGGGCCCTCGTCCGCCGAGCTGGTCTCGGCCACGCCCGGCTCGGGCTGGCAGATGCAGGTGTGGAAGCAGCCGACGTGGATCCGGGTGACCTTCACCAAGGACGGCCGGGAGATCTCCGTCTTCTGCGTGTGGCACGACACGGCGCCCCGCGTGGAGATCGAGGAGCGCTGACGGACCGGCCGCCGGGCCGGGCGGGGCTCAGCGGAAGACGGCGGCGGGCGGTACGGGAGAGGGCTTGGCGCTCGCGTCGGTGACCGGCGTCGCGCCGCCCGTGAAGTCGGCGAGCGCCCGCCCGTGCTCGACCCGCCCCGGGTGGGGGTCGGTCGCCACCCGCCGGGTCAGCTCGGCCACCGGCAGCTCCCGGTCCGAGGCGAGCAGGACGGCGTTGCCGAAGCGGCGCCCGCGGAGCACGGTCGGGTCGGCGGCGAGCGCCAGTTCGGGGAAGACGGTGGCGGCGGTGGCGATCTGGCCGCGCAGATGGGCCAGCGGCGGGCCGTCGGCGAGGTTGGCCGCGTAGAAGCCGCCGGGCCGCAGCACCCGCCGTACCTCGGCCAGGAACTCCGTACTGGTCAGATGCGCGGGCGTGCGGGCCCCGCTGAAGACGTCGGCGATGATCAGGTCCGCCCAGCCGTCCTGCACCTTGCCGAGCCCGGCGCGGGCGTCGGTGGAGCGGACGCGGATGCGGGCGGCGGAGTCGAGCGGCAGCTCGCGGCGGACCAGCCGCACCAAGGGCTCGTCGAGTTCGACGATCTGCTGGGTGGAGCGCGGGCGGGTGGCCGCGACGTAGCGGGCGAGGGTGAAGGCGCCGCCGCCGAGGTGCACGACCTGGATCGGCTTGTTCGGCGGGGCGGCGAGATCGGCGATGTGGCCGAGGCGCCGCTGGTACTCGAAGGAGAGGTGGGCGGGGTCGTCGAGGTCGACGTGCGACTGCGGGGCGCCGTCGATCAGCAGCGTCCACCCGCGGGGACGTTCCCGGTCGGGTATGAGTTCGGCGAGCCCCCCGTCGACGGTCTCGACGACCGCGACGGCTCCCGCCGCCCGTTCCCGCTGCTTGTTCCTGGCCACGAGCCCATTATCGGCGCATCGGGAAATCACCCGCCCGGCGAGGCCCGCACCGGACCCGCGGCCGGACCGGACCGCGGCCGGACCAGGCGGGGGCGCGGCTAGCGGCAACCGTCCGCCGCCTCGATCAGCCGGGCCGCCTGGCCCAGGGCCTCGCGGAGCATCGTCGGGTCGGTGACCTGGCCGGCGTCCCCGGGCGGCAGCAGCCAGTCGGCCGGGCGGGGGGTGGCACCGTCCGGGCCGGGGAGCTCGGGGAGTTCGGGCAGCCGCAGGCCCCGGCCGTCCGTCCTCGTACAGGCGCTGCCCGGCATGTCCCAGGCCGCCGCCGTGCCGGGCGGCACCAGGAAGCCGAGGGTGTCGCAGTCGCCGTCGTGCAGCACCGGGCCGACCGCAGGGGCGCCGCAGCGGCGCAGGATGTCCACGGCCTCCAGGCCCTGCCGGGCCGGCACGGTCACCAGGTCGCAGGGCTCGCCGACGACGGCACGGGACGCGGTGGTCGCGGGGGACGCGCTGGCGTCCTGCGTGGGCGCGTGCCGCTCGGTCGACTGCGATCCGGTCACCCCGATCGCTCCGGTCTCCACCATGGGACCCCTCCTCGCTCCTGAGGAGACACGTTCCGTCTCTCCGCATGGTTCAACGCCCGTACGCGTCAACGGCTACGGCGGCGCGCCGCCGCAAAGGATGGCAGTTCATGGCAGATCGCGGGCGAGATATCCGTTTTGTTGGCAAACCCTGTGTGGTCGGCCGGTCACAGCAGGTACGTTCTTGCCCCGCCGGAACACCGGCGGCACCAGGAGAGGGCTCGGCCATGGCGTTGTCACGGACAGTTCCCAATCTCGCCTTCCGCAGGCTCCGCGGACAGCGCTCACCGGCGGAGTTCGCCGCGCTCGTCCGCCGGGCGGCGCGGGAGATCGGCGAGCAGGTCGCATGCGACGCCCGCTACATCGGGCGCGTGGAGGCGGGCGAGATCCGCTGCCCGAACTACGCGTACGAGCGGGTCTTCCTGCACATGTTCCCCGGGCTCGGCCTTGCGGACCTGGGGTTCTCGGCGCGGGAGGCCGTGCGCGGCCGGCGGCCGGCCGCCGTGGCGGCCGGCGGGTCACCGCCCCTCGCCATCACCACCCGGAACGATGAGGAGAGCGACGTGCTGCGTCGCGCGTTCATGACCGGCGGCACCGTCACCGTGGCGGCCGCCTCGCTGGGACTCGGCGGCCCCGCCGCCGCCGTCCCCGCCCCCCGGGGCGTCCACCGTGTCGGCGCCGCCGAGGTCCGCGCCGTCGAGGACGCGGTCCGGCAGATCCGGCTGCTCGACGACCGGCACGGCGCCGACGGCCTGTACCGGCGGGCCACCCAGCCGCTGCGTACCGCCTACGCCCTGCTCGACGCGGGCGTCACCGCCCGCCGCTCCACCGCCGACCGGCTGCACCACGGCGCGGGCGAGCTGGCCATCTCCGTCGGCTGGCTCGCCCATGACTCGGGCCGCCTCGACGACGCCCGCTCCCACTACGCCGAGGCGCTGGCCACCGCCCGGGTGGCCGGGGACGCGGCCCTCGAGGCGCACGCCTTCTGCAACACGTCGTTCCTGGCCAGGGACTCGGGGCGGTACCGGGAAGCGGTACGGGCCGCGCAGGCGGGCCTGCGGGCCGCCGAGCCGCTCGGCTCGGCGCGGCTGCTCGCCCTGCTCACCCTGCGGGAGGCCGGGGCATGGGCCGGTCTCGGCGACCGCTCGGCCTGCGCGCAGGCCCTCGGCCGCGCCCACGCCTTCTTCGAGCGGGGCCCCGGCGACCGCGACCCCGAGTGGATGACCTTCTTCGGCGAGCCGGAGCTGGAGGCCCTGGAGGCCCAGTGCTGGTCGCTACTCGGCGACTGGTCCCGCGCGGCCCGCCACGCCCACCGCGCCACGGTGCTGCAGAACCCCCACTTCGCCCGCAACCTCGCCCTCTACCGGGCCCAGCTCGCCGGCGACCTGGCCCACGCGGGCCGGCCCGAGGAGGCCGCGGCGGAGATCCAGCGCGTGGAGGACTCCCTCGACGGCGTCGAGTCGACCCGCATCCGGCGGATGCTGGCCGAGACCCGCCGGGTCCTCGCCGCCTACTGACCGCCGCGTCCTCGCCGCGTACGGGACCGCCGCGTCCTCGTACGGACCGCCGCGCCCTCGCCGCGTACGGGAGTTCCGCGCACCGGTCCGGTGACCGGGAGGCGTCGGCTACTCCAGGTGCCCGGTGTCGTTCCAGCGCTCGACGGCCGGGGCGCCGTACGCCCAGCCCAGGACCGACAGGCTGGTCGGGTCGAGCCGGATGCGGGCGCCGAAGGAGATGTCCTCGCCGAGCCAGCGGGCGCCTATGGTGCGCAGGATGTGGCCGTGGGCGAAGACCAGGACGTCCCGGTCGGCCGAGCGGGCCCACTCCACCACCTCGTCGGCGCGGGCCGCGACCTCGGCGCGCGTCTCCCCCTCCGGCACGCCGTCGCGCCAGATGAGCCAGCCCGGGCGGAGCTCCTGGATCTGCGCCGGGGTCAGCCCCTCGTAGGCGCCGTAGTCCCACTCCATCAGCGCGTCCCAGTTCTCCGCCCGCTCACCGAAACCGGCCAGCTCGCAGGTCTCCCGGGCCCGCACCAGCGGACTCGTGCGCACCTCGACACCCTCCAGCCCGGCCCACGGCCGGCGCCCGAGGCGCTCGCCGAGCAGCTTGGCGCCGCGCCGGCCCTCGTCGAGCAGAGGGATGTCGGTCCTGCCGGTGTGACGGCCGAGCAGCGACCACTCGGTCTGGCCGTGCCGGGCGAGCAGGATGCGCGGTGCCATGAAGGCTCTCCAGGGGTCCACGGAACAAGGTGCACCTCCATCATCGCCCACCTGAATGCGCGGTGACCCCCGGGTGACCCGGCCTGCCGCCGCCCGGGCGCGAGGCGCCGCGCGGACCGGGTGACGGCGGGCGGATCCCGGCGAATCGCCCCGCTTGTCAGTGGCGGATGGGAGACTTCCGCGGGTGAGCGCATCCCTGGGCGGCGGCCCGCACCGGCCGCCGCAGACGACACTCCGGCACCGGCTCGCCGAGCTGCGCGGACCGGCCGCCGTGCCGCGTCCGCTGGACGCGCGGGCCCTGGCCGCGCTGGCCGCGAACCCGGGCTGCCGGCGACGGGCCATCCTCGACGGCGCGGGCGTCGACAAGACCGCGCTGGCCGCGAAGCTGGGCGCCCCCTCCGGCTTCGGCCAGTCGCAGTTCGCGATCGCCCGGGGCAACGCGTTCGAGGCGAAGGTGAAGGCGGACGGGGGCCGCGAGCTGCTGCGGCTGCTCGGGATCGAGGAGCCGTCGGCGGTGGACCTGCCGGAGCTCGCGGCGGCCGGGCCCGAGGGCCGCGCGGCCCGGACGGCGCTCGCGCTGCGAGAGGCGACGGCGGCCGGCCGCTGGGCCCTCCTGGACCATCCGATGCTGGCCCTGGAGGTCGCCGGCTCCCCCGTCTATCTGGAGCCCGACGCGGTCGTGGTCCACCCCGACGGGCGGTGGACGGTCGTGGAGATCAAGTCCTTCCCGATGATCGACGGTTCCGCCGACGCGTCGAAGGTCGGCGCGGCGGCCCGGCAGGCCGCGGTGTACGTCCTCGCCCTGGAGCGGGTCGCGGCCGTCACGGAGGGCGCGCGGGTGGCGCACACGGTGCTGCTCGTCTGCCCCAAGGACTTCTCCAACCTGCCGACGGGCTCGCCGGTGGACGTCCGCAAGCAACTGGCGGTGACCCGGCGCCAGCTCACCCGGCTCACCCGGATCGAGGAGATCGCGGACGCGCTGCCGGAGGGCGTGACGTTCGACGTGGCGGAGTGCTCGGCGGAGCAGTTGGCGGCGGCCGTGGAGTGCGTGCCGCACGCGTACGCGCCGGAGTGCCTGTCCGCCTGCGAGCTGGCCTTCCACTGCCGGGAGCGGGCGCGGGCCGCGGACGTGGTGGCGGCGCTCGGCCGGTCGGTCCGGGGCGAGCTGGGCGGCCTGACGACGATCGGCGCGGTCCTGGCGGCGGCCCGGGGCGAGTGGGGCGACCCCGACGACCCGGCGGTGGGGGCGCTGCGCCGGGCGCGGGCGCTGCGGGCCGAGGCGCTGGACGCGGCGGCGGCCCGGGTGCCGGGGGAGGTCGTCGCGTGCGCCTCCTGACCCGCCGTCCCACCGGTCCGCGGACCGGTCTGCCGCGCGCCACCGCCGAGGAGGGCCTCGCATGTCGCTGATCTCCACCCTGGCCCGGATGGAGGCCGTCGAAGCGGGCCGGGCCCAGCCGCTGGCGACCGTGCGCCACCGGCACCTGTCCGGCCGGCCCCTGGTCCTCGTGCCGCTCACGACGGCGGGCGAGGCGGGCGCGCCGCTCGGGGCCCTGGTGGGCACGGACCCGGCGGAGCCCCGGCTGCTCGTCGTACCACAGCCGCGCGACCGCGATCTGCGGTTCGCGTTCCTCGCCGAGCTGGCCGACGAGATCCTGCCGTACGTGGACTCCTTCGCCCGGGCCGTGGAGGCGGCGGAGCGCTCGGAGACCGACCCGGAGACCGGGAAGAAGGTCAAGGTCGAGGTCGAGCTGTGCGCGGACGCGCCGCAGGTGGTCGTGCCGAGCCGGGCCGGCATCGCGTACGTACGGCTGCTCGGGCGGTCGACCCGGTTCCGGCGGACGGCGGAGCAGGACCCGGAGACGCCCTTTCCGGCGCCGCCGCGGGTGCCGCTGCTCGGCCGCTGGCTGACGCACTTCGGCGAGCGGGCCCGGGTGCCGGGCTCCTCGCTGCTCGTGGCGGCGACGGACCTGCTGAACCGGCACTGGGCCACCGGCCAGTCGTCCCTGGAGGACCAGCACCTGGGCGCGCTGCTCGCGTGGATCGACCCGCCGGACGGGGAGTCCGGTGCCGAGGCGGCGCTGCGCGCCGAGCTCGGGCGGGACGCCCGGGGGCAGTTGCTGTGCCCGCCGGCCGGCCCCACGACCGACCCGGCATTCGACAACAAGCTGCTCGCGCCCGCCATCGAGACCTACGACCGGGCCCGGCAGGCGCTCGGCGCGGCCGAGGACGGCGGGACGGCCGAGGAGGGGCTCGCCGCGCTGCACCGGGCCGAGCGGGAGATCCGCCGGCTGGTCCTCTCCCAACTGGAGCCGACCTGGGACGCGGTGTGGCGGGCGCTCGGCCTGCTGCGGGAGCTGCCGGAGGGCGCGCGGGTCGCGGACCGCTGGACGCGTGACCGCTGGTCGTTCACCGGGCATCGGGACCGGATCGCGGCGGGCGAGCCGCCGCAGCCGCGCCGGGACGACGCGGTGACCGCCGCGCAGAAGCTGGCGGCGCGCGAGCAGGCGCAGGCCCAGCTCGAGGCGCAGGAGGCGCTTGACGACCCGCTGGTGATGGCGGGGCGGCGGCTGGCGGGCGAGGCGTTCGTGGCGGAGGTCCTCGACGTCACCATGGCGTACACGGAGAAGGGCCGGCCCCGTCCGCTGCTCACGGTCCGCACGGACGACCGGCCGCATCTGGGCGGCGGTGTGAAGGTGTACCGCTCGCTGGACGGCAGGCCGCAGACGGCCGAGTTCGTGGCGGAGGAGCCGGACGGGGCGCTGGTGCTGCGGCTGACGGACAAGATGGGCCGTGCGAAGGAGCCGGCGGAGGGCTCCGTGCCGGAGAAGGGCGAGCGGATCGTGTGGACGCTGTTCGAGCACGACCAACGGGTGGGTGCGAAGCTGCCGGACCCGGAGGAGACGCCGTGGACGCACGGCGGTCCCCCGCGCCCTGACGCCGTCGAGCTGCCCGATGCCGTGACCCCCGAGGACGTGCTGTGAGCCCCGAAGCCGTGACCGCCTTCGATCCGTCCGCCGCGGCCGCGCGGGCGACGGCCGCCATCCTGGAGAGCACCCTGCACGGGGACGCCCGCGGGGTGGTCGTCGACTCCCCGCCCGGTGCGGGCAAGTCGACGCTCGTGGTGCGGGCCGCGCTGGAACTGGCGGACGCCGGACGCCCCCTGATGGTCGTCGCGCAGACGAACGCGCAGGTGGACGACCTGGTGCTGCGGATCGCGGAGAAGCGGCCCGGGCTTCAGGTGGGGCGGCTCCACTCGAACGACTCCGATCCGTACGACAAGGCGCTCGACGACCTGGAGCAGGTGCGGAAGTCCGCGAAGGCGGCGGAGCTGACCGGGCTGCCCGTGGTCGTGTCGACGGCCGCGAAGTGGGCGCACGTCAAGAACGTGGAGCCGTGGGCGCACGCGATCGTGGACGAGGCGTACCAGATGCGGTCGGACGCGCTGCTGGCGGTGGCGGGACTGTTCGAGCGGGCGTTGTTCGTCGGCGACCCGGGGCAGCTCGATCCGTTCTCGGTGGTGGGCGCGGAGCAGTGGGCGGGCCTTTCGTACGACCCGTCCGCCTCCGCCGTCAGCACCCTGCTCGCCCACAACCCGGAGCTCCCCCAGCACCGCCTGCCGGTGTCCTGGCGGCTCCCGGCGTCGGCCGCGCCCCTGGTGTCCGACGCCTTCTACCCGTACACGCCGTTCCGCAGCGGCACCGATCACGGTGACCGGCGGCTGTCCTTCGGTGTCCGCTCGGACGGCTCGGGCCCGGACCGGGTCCTGGACGAGGCGGCGGAGTCGGGCTGGGGCCTGCTCGAACTGCCCGCCCGGCACACCCCGCGCACCGACCCCGAGGCGGTCCGGGCGGTGGCCCTGGTCGTGCGCCGTCTCCTGGACCGCGGCGGGGTGACGGTGAGCGAGCGCTCCCCGGACCCGGCGCCGCTCACCGCCGACCGGATCGCGGTCGGCACGGCCCACCGCGACCAGGCGGCGTCGATCCGGGCGGCGCTCACCGAGCTGGGCGTCTCGGGCGTCACCGTGGACACGGCGAACCGCCTCCAGGGCCGCGAGTACGACGTGACCGTCGTCCTGCACCCCCTCTCCGGCCGCCCCGACGCCACCGCCTTCCACCTGGAGACCGGCCGCCTCTGCGTCCTGGCCTCCCGCCACCGCCACGCCTGCGTCGTCGTCTGCCGCGCCGGCGTCGCCGACCTCCTCGACGAACACCCCTCGACGGAGCCGGTCCAACTGGGCGTCACGGTGAAGTTCCCGGACGGCTGGGAGGCCAACCACGCGGTCCTGTCCCACCTGGCGGAACACCGGGTGAGCTGGACGCCGTGACGGGGGGCGGGGACGGGGGCGGACCACCTTCGCCGCCGGCCGCCGGCCGTCCGCGGCGCCGACCGGCACGGCGACCCGCCCGCGGGTACCGGCCGCTCACGCCGCGCCGCCTGCCCGGAGGCGCACGCGGCGGCCCGGCGCCCGGCCGGACGGAGTCCGGCACGCCGCCGGAGGCGGCCATCGGATACAGCCCCCGACGGCTGGGAGGCCAACCACGCGGTCCTGTCCCACCTGGCGGAACACCGGGTGAGCTGGACACCGTGACGGGGCCGGGGGCGGGGGCGGCCCTCCTGGCCGAACGGTGGGTGAGGCGGGCCCTCCTGGCGGGGCGGGAGCCGTGGCCCTGGGGTGGGGTTGCCAGGGGCGCGAGAATGGGGTGTGGCCCGGGTGTCCGGGCCGCGTGTGTGCGAGGAGGAGAAGGACCATGGCGGAACCGGCTGAGCGGAGTGGGCAGCGGCGGGTCAGGCCGGCGCCGTTGGTCTTCGAGCCCGCCGAGGCGACCGCCGACCCGGAGCACTTCTTCGACCTGGAGTCGATCGAGGACCCGCGGGAGCTGCTGGCCCGGGCGACCGAGCTGACGACGGCGTTCCGGGCGGCGACGGACCGGGCGGTGGAGTTCCAGGCGATCGCGGCGGCCCAGCTCGCGGATCCGCGCCGCTTCGACCGGCTGACGCCCGCCGACGTGGCCGAGCGGGCCGAGTGGACCGAGGACTACGCGCGGAAAATGATCGAGTTCGGGCAGGATCTGATCCGTACGGGCGGCCGCGACCCCGAGGAGTGAGCCGCCGGACTACCCGGGCAGCCCAGCGCCCTGGCATATGCCGGGGCGCACGATACTCCCCCGGACCCCGCCCTGTCCGGGTTTCCGGCAACCCGCTGAAGCGGAACGGTCACAGCCGGTAGATCTTGTCGCATGACGACCTGGCTGAGCGACGAGACGACCCCGTACGACATCTTCCGCTTCCTGCGGGACCCGGACGAGGAGCAGCGGCACCACGCCGCGCGCGTCACCGAGGACGGCGCCGCCTGGCTCGCCTCCGCCGCCGCCCGCCCGGGCGCCGCGCTCACCCGCTGGGAGGAGCGGCCCGCCTCCCCCGCCGTGCTGCCCTGCGGCCGCGTCTTCGACGTGGTGAACGTGGAGCCGACGTTCGGGCGCCGGATGCTGGACCGGCTCTGGGCGGAGGGCCCCGGCTCCGGGCCCGCGGCCGTGCACCGGGGCCGGATGCTGCTCTTCGCCGCGCCCGGCACGGCCCAGCGGTTACCGTCCCTCCTCGACTGGGAGGAGTGGGGGAACGCCGTGCCCCGGCCGCTCTGCCACGGCATCGGGGACGCCGTGACCGTGCCCCCGCTCACCCCGTCCGACGCCTCGGGCCCCCGCTGGCTGGTCGCCCCCGACACCCGCTCGCCCTGGCTGCCCGGCCCGGAGGTGCTGCTGTGGGCCTGTGTCCGGGCCGCCCGGATGGTTTCGGGCGCCGAGGTGCGGGTATCGATTTTTGCTTCGGAGGATCCGGATGCTAATGTCTACGACGTCAGCAGGCGCCGCTAGCTCAGTTGGTTAGAGCAGCTGACTCTTAATCAGCGGGTCCGGGGTTCGAGTCCCTGGCGGCGCACAGACGGAGGAAGCCCCTCGCGAGAGCGAGGGGCTTCTTCGTGTCCGGGGCCGGTCCGGCGCACCACCGCCCCACCGCCGCGCCGGCCCGCCGTCCCCCGCCTCCTCACTCCACCGGTTCCACCCGCGGGCCCGTGACGCGAACGGTCCACACGCCCGCCTTGCTCCGCTCGGCGACCTCCACCCGGACGCCCTCGCCCGGCACGGTGAAGGACTCGCCCTCCTCCAGCGGCGCGTCCGCGAGCGGCGGGTAGACCGAGCGCTCCCAGCACGCCTCGGTCCGCGGATGGGTGTCCACGACCTGCACCGGGCCCTCGCCGGACGCCGCCTCGTTGCGGACCCGGTAGAGGAGCACGCCCTCGGTGCAGGTGTCCCGGTCGTTGCCGGTGGCGGCGCGGGCCTCGATCGCCAGGGCGCTGCCCTCGCCGGTGCGGACCACCGCCAGGCGGGTGCCGACGGTGCCGCCGGCGACGGGGGCCGCGGCGACCGGCTCCAGGCCGATCACGTGCGTACCGGGCTCGCGGACGCAGGTGACCTGGGAGCGGTCGAGCCAGCCCAGCTTCCACTTGTGCCAGGCGAAGAGGTCCGGGGCGAGCCCGAACTGGCTGCCCATGACGTCCCAGTCCCCCACATGGGTGTCCCAGTCGCCCTTGCCGTCGGCCGGCCGGTGGTAGAGGTCGGGCAGGTCGAAGACATGACCAGTCTCGTGCGCGAGCACGTTGCGGTCCGGCGGATGGCGCTCGAAGACCGTGACCACCCGCTTGATCTCCTTGCCGTCCGCCTCCAGCGGGCGCTCCAGATTGACCACCTTGGTCGCGTCGGAGTCCACGCCCGGCGCGTCGGGGTCGGCCACCAGATAGACGATGTCGTAGCGGGAGAAGTCGACGGAGTCGTCGGCCGCCCGGATCGCGTCGCGCAGGTAGGCCGCCCGGTGCTCGGGGCTCCAGTCGCGCCGTATCGCGTACGCGACCGAGTCCTGCGGCATCCGGGTCCAGTCGGCCTGCGGGTGGGCGCGCAGGCTGAACCGGCCGTAGGAGGCGCGCGCGAAGAAGTCGGAGGTGCCCGGGAAGTGGTCGGCGGCCAGCTCGGCGGGGGTGGTCAGCGGCTCGGAGTCCGGGAAGGACAGGAAGATCATGACCGCGTCGAGCGCGCGGGTCGGCTGCGGATAGGACCCGTTCCAGGTGTCGAGCCCGAGCGAGTGATGGGCGGTGGTACGGGGCAGGGCACAGGGGCCCGCGGAGGGCGCGGCGACGGCGGGACCGGCGACGAGGCCGGTCGCGGCGAGCGCCGCGAGCGAGGTGAAGGCGGCCGCACCGGCACGCAGGCGCGAGCGTTGCACTCCCCCGGGTGGCTGCTGACCCCTCACGTGGACCTCCGGCTCCGGAAAGCGTGACACCCCACCCACCTTGTGGTGGTTTATCCGGTTTCGCACCTTTCCGCTGCCCCGGTCGGGTGAGCGGGACGCGCCGGGTCGACGCGACACGGACGCGCTTCAGTTCACGGAAAGTCACATTCGGTCAGGTCGTCACCGACCCGTGTCAGACCCGCGCAGAAACGATCGGGCGGTGGCACGGGTGGGGAGCCTCACATTCCGCCGGGGCCGCCGGGCGGGCCTCGGAGCTGGAACGGCCCCCGGGCCAGCCTCTATGATCGGCACACTTTCCCTGGCCGACCATTCCGACCACATCTGTACGGCCCGAACGCATACGGGAGCGAGCGGTGAGCGGAACCCCCGAAGTACCGGTGCACCCGTCGGCGGAGCCGGTGCTCACAGAGCGTCACTCATCCGCACCTGATCCCGAGGCCGACACGGCACTCCGCGACTACCGGGCCGCGTTCCGGGCCGCGCGGCTCGCCATGGCCGTGGTCGACCGGGACGGCGTCGTCGTCGCCGCCAACGAGGCCCTCGCCGCCCTGCTCGGCACCGAACCCGCCGCCCTGCGCGACCAGGCCGCCGCCGACCTCGTCGACCTCGGCTCCGACGGCCGCACCTGGCACGCCTACCGCGAGGTGCTGCGCGGCCGCCGCTCCCGCTTCCGCTGCACCCGCCGGCTCAAGCACCCCGACGGCCGCACCCTGTGGGCCGAGGTGACCGTCTCCCCCGTGCCCGACCGCCCCCGCGTCCTGCTGTCGGTCGCCGACATCAGCGACCGGCGCGAGCTCCAGGCCCGGCTGCGCCACCTCCAGATGCACGACCCGGTCACCCGGCTGCCCAACCGCACCCTGTTCTTCGAGCGCCTCACCGCCGCCCTGGAGAGCGCCGCCGCCGAGGGCCCCGACGAGGACCCCCGGGACCGGTCGTACGAGTCGTACCAGTCGTACGGGCATGGCAGAACAGGGCGGATCGGCATCTGCTATCTCGACCTCGACGGCTTCAAGGCGGTCAACGACACGCTCGGCCACCGGGTCGGCGACCGGCTGCTCGCCGCCGTCGCCGGCCGGCTCACCGCCTGCGCCGACGGCTACGGCTACACGCGCGACGGCGGACACCTCGTGGCCCGGCTCGGCGGGGACGAGTTCGCGATCCTGGTCGAGGACTCCACCGGCACCGAACAACTGGCCGACCTGGCCCAGTCCGTCCTCACCGCGCTCCAGGAGCCCTTCGACCTGTCCGGGCAGCGGCTCTCGGTCTCCGCCTCCATCGGTGTCGTCGAGCGGCGGGCGCACGGCTCCTCCGCGACCTGCCTGATGCAGGCGGCGGACACCACGCTGTACTGGGCCAAGGCCGACGGCAAGGCCCGCTGGACGCTCTTCGACCCCGAGCGCAACGCCCACCGGATGACAAGGCAAGCGCTCAGCTCCACCCTGCGACCCGCCGTGGAACGGGGGGAGTTCGCCCTCGAGTACCAGCCGCTGGTGGACCTCGCGGACGGGGCGGTGCGCGGGGTGGAGGCGCTGGTGCGCTGGAACCACCCGCAGTTCGGCACCCTGGCGCCGAATCGGTTCGTCGGAATCGCCGAGGAGGACGGCTCGATCGTCGAGCTCGGGCGCTGGGTGCTGCGGACCGCCTGCCGCCAGGCCCGGCAGTGGCAGAAGGACCACCCGGGCGACCGGCCGATCTTCGTCAGCGTCAACGTGGCGGTGCGTCAGGTCTGGGACTCCGACCTGGTGGCCGACGTGGCCGGCATCCTCGCCGAGACGGGCCTCGCGCCGCATCTGCTCCAACTGGAGCTGACCGAGTCCGCGGTGATGGGCTCGGCGGGCCGTCCGCTCCAGGCGCTCCAGGCGCTGAGCGACATGGGGGTGCGGATCGCGATCGACGACTTCGGCACCGGCTACTCGAACCTCGCCTATCTGAGCCGGCTGCCGGTGTCCGTGCTGAAGCTGGACGGATCGTTCGTGCGCGGCTTCCAGGACGAGGAGCACGCCAACCCGGCGGACGAACTGATCGTCGAGGCGCTCGTGCAGCTCGCCCACCGGCTGGGGCTGACGGTCACCGCCGAGTGCGTGGAGACCGCAGGCCAGGCCACCCGGCTGCGCCGCATCGGCTGCGACACCGGGCAGGGCTGGCTGTATTCGCGGGCGGTGTCCCCGGACCGTATCGCCGAGCTGATCGGCACGGAGCCGCTGACCGTCTGATCCCCTCGGGACCTCATCGGGCCCGGAACGTGGAACCGCCCCCGGCCGAAGGGACATTCCGGCCGGGGGCAGCGGTCATGCGGGGTGGTACGGGGGGCGGTGTCGGGGCGGGTCAGGGCCTCAGCAGGCGCCCTGGTCCTTCCACACGCCCCACTCGCCGGTCGTGCCCGGCTCCTCGTTCTGGGTCCACCACTGGGCCTTCCAGGTGCGGCCCTTGTGGGAGACCAGCGAGCCGCCGGTGTAGACGCTGCCGGCCACGTACGCCGGGGCGGTGCAGGTGCCGGTCGGCGGCGGGGTGGTGGGCGGCGTGGTCGTCGGAGGCGTGGTGGTGGGAGGCGTGGTCGGCGGGGTGGTCGGCGGGACCGTGGTGCCGCCGAGGGCGCTGTTGATCTGCTTCAGGAGCGTGATGTCGTCGTCCAGGCCGAGCAGCGAGTACATCATCGCGCCGGCCAGGCCGCGCTGCTTGCCGTAGTCCACCCGCGCCTGGATGGACTTCCGGTCGAGACCGGTGAAGAACTCGCCGTCCTTGTAGAAGTACGAGGACTTGGAGCGGTCGTCCCAGAAGGTGGTCGCCGCGTTGTCGACGATGCCGCCGAGCTCCTTGTAGTGGGCGATGCCGGCCTGCTGGCTGAGCGGGCGGGCGCTGGAGCCGCCGGTCGCGGTCTGCGCGAGGCCGTGGGTGGTGCCGGCCGGCACGCCCTTCCAGCCGCGGTAGTAGAACTCGTAGCCGAGCGTCAGCTTGTTCGCCGGGAAGCCGCCCGCGATGCCGTAGGCGGGGTTGCCGTCGATCCAGGAGTCGATGGCGTTGTCGATGCTGTACTTCTCGGTGCCCGGCGCGATGGGGTCGGTCGGGTCGTCCGGGGAGGGGTACAGCGGGGACTGGTGGTACGTCGGCCCGTCGCCGTCCCAGGCGCCGTGCATGTCGTACGTCATGATGTTGGCGTAGTCCAGGTACCGGCCGATCTTGTCGGTCTCGATGTACTTGATCTTGTCCTGGCCGGCCGGGAGCGCCGCGGTCAGCAGGTACTTCTTGCCGCCGTTGGCCGTGCCGTACGCGTCGAGCTGCTTGCGGAACTCGGCGAGGAGCAGGGTGAAGTTCTGCTTGTCCTCGGGGCCGTAGTGGTTGCCGAGGTGACCGCCGGACGAGCCCGGGTACTCCCAGTCGATGTCGATGCCGTCGAAGATGCCGGCCGCCGAGCCGGGGCCGCCGAAGCCGCCCTCGACCGGCAGGTTGCCCTTGAGGTACTGGTCGATGCAGGAGGAGACGAGCTTCCTGCGGCTCTCGTCGGTCTTGGCCGCGTCGTGGAAGTACTTGGAGTAGGTCCAGCCGCCGAGCGAGATGTTGATCTTCAGGTGCGGGTACTTCGCCTTCAGCTCCTTGAACTGGTTGAAGACGCCCACGATCGGCTGGTCCCACTTGTCGGCCACGCCGTCCACGCTGTCGGCCGCGCTGAAGGACTTCTGGTAGTCGGCGTAGGAGTCGCCGGCGCCGTCACCCGCGTTCGGGTTGTTGTCGTCGCCCGCGGCCTTGTTGGCCATGAAGCAGGTGAGGTTGGTGGGGTGGATGTTCCCGAACGAGTAGTTGATGACGTCCAGGTTGCTCGCGATGCCCCGGGTGTCGAGGTGCTTGGGGTAGAAGGCGTTGCCGTACACGCTCCACTGGTCGTAGTACGCGATCCGCACGCCGCCGGCGGAGGCGGCGGTGGTCGCGGTGGTGGTGTCCGCGGCCTGCGCGGAGCCGAGGCCGGCGGTCGCGGCGAGCGCGCCGGCGGCCAGGGCCGAGCTGAGGAGTGCGGCGATCAGTGGTCTGCGGGGGTGCACGTGCGGCCTCCGGGAGGGGGTGGCGGTACGGAAGTTGGAGCAGTGATATCCGCCGTATGAACAGCACGTCAATGGTCTGAACCAGATTGAGGACTAGACCAATTCCCGCAAGAAAGCCCTTGTCAGAGCCGTCCGGAGCGGTCGCGGCACACAAGAGAACCGCCCGCCACCACAGGTGACGAGCGGTTTAAGGTTCACTTAGGGATCGGCCGGGGACCGGGGGACGGCCCGCTCGGCGAGGAACCAGGGCCCCGGGTTTCTCAGAGCTCCGGCAGTCCGTACGCGTCGGCGATCAGCTCGTAGCTGCGCAGCCGGGCCTCCCCGCCGTGCACATTGGCCGTGATCATCAGCTCGTCCGCGCCGGTGCGCTTCTGGAGCGCGTCGAGCCCCTCACGCACCTCGTCCGCCGTGCCGTACACGACGTTCGCCAGCCAGCCGTCGACGAACTCCCGCTCCGCCGCGGAGAATCCGTACGCCTCCGCCTCCTCGGGCGTCGGGATCAGTCCGGGGCGGCCGGTGCGCAGCCGCAGCATCGACAGGGCGCCGGTCAGCACCTGACGGTGAGCCTCCGCCGCCTCGTCGGCGGCGAGCGCGCCGACGCCGATCAGCGCGTACGGCGCGTCGAGCACCGCCGAGGGCCGGAAGGAGTCCCGGTAGAGGTCCAGGGCGGGGATGGTGTTGCGCGCGGAGAAGTGGTGGGCGAAGGCGAAGGGCAGACCGAGCAGGCCGGCCAGGCGGGCGCTGAAGCCGGAGGAGCCGAGCAGCCAGACCGGCGGCCGCCCCGGGGGGCCCTGCACCGGGCCGGGCACGGCGTGGATCCGGGCGTAGCGATGGCCGTCGGGGAAGTCGTCGTCGAGGAAGCGGGTCAGCTCGGCGAGCTGCTCGGGGAAGTCGTCGGCGCCCTCGTTCAGCGTGTCCGTGCGCCGCAGGGCGGCGGCCGTCGCCCCGTCGGTGCCCGGCGCGCGGCCGAGGCCGAGGTCGATCCGGCCCGGGGCGAGGGCCTCCAGGGTGCCGAACTGCTCGGCGATCACCAGCGGCGCGTGGTTGGGCAGCATCACCCCGCCGGAGCCGAGCCGG
Organism: Streptomyces sp. NPDC006339; assembly: GCF_040612775.1. Classification (NCBI taxonomy): domain Bacteria; kingdom Bacillati; phylum Actinomycetota; class Actinomycetes; order Kitasatosporales; family Streptomycetaceae; genus Streptomyces; species Streptomyces sp. NPDC006339. The sequence continues at coordinate 85,586 of NZ_JBEXQW010000007.1, read as the reverse complement.
ATGCGGCGGGTGTGGGCGGCGAGGTGGGCGAGGATCACGGCGGGCGAGGAGGAGGCCACGCCCGGCATGGAGTGGTGCTCGGCCACCCAGTGGCGGTGGTAGCCGCGGCGCTCGGCGAGCCGGCTGATCTCCACGCTGGTGGCGAGCGCCTGGCTCGCGGTGCGCCCGCTGCCGACGGTCACCAGGTCCAGTACGGACAGGGCTACGGGCGCGGTCCCGTGCGCCTCTCCTCGAATCGCGTCGCTCACCGTATGGCCTTCCTGCGCAGTGCCGTCCGTAGGTACGGAAACCAGTAACAGGAGGGTGTCTCCGCTTATTCCCCGAAAAAATCTTCACGTCCGGAACGGCTCCGAACGCCTGTCCGTACGCCCCGGCGCACGCCCCTGACCTCCCGGTCTGCCGAACGGCTGTGACCATGGCATATGCCAGAGTGGCGCGGCCCAGCGTACGGCCGTGGGGCACCGCATCATTCTCGCCAACAGCCGCCCCGCAGCGGGGCCTTGGCGGCTATCGTGGTACGGAAGCTTGCGGTCACAACCTGGTAGGGGGAAACCGTGGCGCTGAAGCCCGAGCCCACCGCACCGTTCCACTCGGTGCAATACGCCCTGCGCGTGCTTGAGACGGTCTCACGGCACGGCGGCGGGGTGACGGACGCGCAGATCGCGCGGGAGACCGGCCTGCCCGTCGCCCATCTGTCGTCCATGCTCCTGATGCTCCGGCGCGAGGGTTACGTGGAGCAGGTCTCCGACGGCGCCTACGTGATCGGCGATTCCCTGGTCCTCCTGGGCTCCGGCTCGACCCGCCGCGAGGCCCTGGAGCGCAAGCTCCAGGAGACCCTGACCGAGCTGCGCGACTCCGTCGGCGCGGCCGTCTACATCAGCCGGTACATCGACGGCGAGGTGAAGATCACCCAGTTCGCCGACGGCCCGCGCACCCCGAAGGTCAACGAGTGGGTGGACTTCCGCTCCGCCGCGCACGCCAGCGCGGTCGGCAAGTGCCTGCTCACGCAGCTCGACCAGAACGGGCGCCGGGACCACCTCGCGCGGCACAAGATCGCCCGGCTGACCTCCCGGACGATCACCAACGAGAAGGTGCTGTTCTCCAAGCTGGACAGCCAGCCGCCGACCGTCCCGGTGCTCA
>NZ_JBEXQW010000007.1:0-84347 GCF_040612775.1 Streptomyces sp. NPDC006339 | reverse complement strand
GGCACAAGATCGCCCGGCTGACCTCCCGGACGATCACCAACGAGAAGGTGCTGTTCTCCAAGCTGGACAGCCAGCCGCCGACCGTCCCGGTGCTCGACCTCCAGGAGTACGCGGTGGGCACGGTCTGCGCGGCGGTGCCGCTGACGGCGGGCGCGGCCGTGGGCTGCCTGGCGCTCTCCCTGCCGATCGAGCACGCGCACCGGCTCCGCTCGGCGGCCGACACCCTCAACCGGCGCGCCGCTCCGGTGGTGCTCTCGCTGGCGATCTGAGGCGGGAGACCGGGGCGGGGGCAGGTCGGGCACCCGCCCCGGACGACGGGCAGTCCCGGGTGGTCATGAGCACCCCTCGGGACCAGGTAGTATTTTCTCTGTCAGCAGGCGCCGCTAGCTCAGTTGGTTAGAGCAGCTGACTCTTAATCAGCGGGTCCGGGGTTCGAGTCCCTGGCGGCGCACAGACAGAAGGAGCCCCTCGCGGAAGCGAGGGGCTCCTTCGTCGTGTCATGCCTGGAGGTAGGCGAGGACCGCGAGGACCCGGCGGTGGGTGTCCTCGGCCGGCGGCAGGTTCAGCTTCCCCAGGATGTTGCCGATGTGCTTGCCGACCGCCGCCTCCGTCACGACGAGGCGGCGGGCGATCGCCGCGTTGGAGTGCCCCTCCGCGACCAGGCCGAGGACCTCCCGCTCGCGCGGGGTCAGGCTCCGCAGCGGATCGCGGTGGCGGCGCAGCAACTGCCGTACGACCTCGGGGTCGACGACCGTGCCGCCGTCCGCCACCCGCGCCAGGGCGTCCAGGAACTCCTCGACCTGCCCGATCCGGTCCTTGAGGAGATAGCCGACGCCGGTGCCGTCTCCCGCGTCCAGGAGATCGGCGGCGTACGCGCGCTGCACGTACTGGCTGAGCACCAGGATCGGCAGCGCCGGGCGCTCGGCGCGCAGGGCGACCGCCGCGCGCAGCCCCTCGTCCTGGAAGCCGGGCGGCATCCGGACGTCGGTGACGACCACGTCCGGGTCGTGCGCCCGGACGGCGGCGATCAGGGCGTCGGCGTCACCGACGGCGGCGACCACCTCGTGGCCGAAACGGGCCAGCAGACCGATCAGTCCCTCGCGGAGGAGGACGCCGTCCTCGGCCAGGACGATTCGGAGAGGGCGCTGCACGGGATCTCCGCTCGTAGCAGGGTCGGCCCGCCGGGCGGGCTGGTGATCGTCAGTGTCCCATCGAGGACGGCGAGCCGGTCGGCGAGTCCGGTCAGCCCGGAGCCGCGCGCCGGGTCGGCGCCGCCGCGCCCGTCGTCCTCGATCCCGACGTGGAGGACGTCGCCGGTGTGGCGGGCGGTGATCCGGGCGCGGGCGGCGCCGCTGTGCCGGCCGATGTTGGCGAGGGCCTCGCGGGCGGCGAAGTAGGCGGCGCTCTCGACGGCGGCGGGCAGCCGGGGCAGGGCCTCGTCGATGCCGGAGGTCTCGACGGGGACGGCCGAGCGGTCGGCGGCGTCGGCGAGGGCGGCGGCAAGGCCGTAGTCGGCGAGGACCTGGGGATGGATGCCGTGGATCAGTTCCCGCAGCTCGGCGAGGACCCGGCCGGCCTCCTCGTGCGCCCGGGCGAGCTGGTCGGCGAGCGGCCCGGGCGGGGCGTCGTAACGGGCGAGGCCGAGGGTCATGGTGAGGGCGACGAGCCGCTGCTGGGCCCCGTCGTGGAGGTCGCGCTCGATCCGGCGCCGCTCGGCCTCGAAGGCGGCGGCGAGCCGGGCCCGGGAGGCGGTGACCTCGCCGATCCTGCCCCGCAGCTCGGCCTCGCGCGGGGCGAGCAGCGCCCGGGCGAGGGCGGCGCGGGCGCCGGCGAGGGCGGTGAGCGGATAGAGGAGGAGGGGCAGCAGGGCCAGTCCGAGGAGGGCCACGGCCAGGGCCTGCGGGAAGGAGGTGACCAGGAACGTCTTGACCACCTTCGCCTCGTGGCCGTCGGCCGCGAGCTGGAACGGCACGCCGAGCAGGGCGGCGGGCAGGCCGAGGCCGACGGCGAGCACGGCCAGGTCGAGCGGCCACAGGACGGTGGCGTGCAGCACGGCGTACGCGAGCTCCCGCCAGGTGGCCTGTTCCCGCACCCGCAGCCGGAGCCAGGCGGCGAGGCCGGGCGCCTCGGGCAGGCGATGCGGGTCGACGGCCGGCTCCCGGTCGACGAGGCGCAGCCGCCGCCGTTCGAGACCGCCGAGGGCCACGCCGGTGAGGAGGAGCAGGGGCAGCCCGACGAGGAGCAGGGAGAAGCCGGCGAGGACCAGCAGGACGAGCAGCGTGACCGCCCCGGTCACGGCGCCCGACGCGAGGTAGCCGACGGCCCGCCAGGGCCAGACGGTCCGCGCGAAGCGCCCCGGCCGGGCGGCCAGCGCCTGCCAGGCGGTACGGGGCTCGGAGCCGCGGGGGCCCTGAGGGCCGAGGGGGGTGGAGTGCCGCATGGCGGTCACGGTATGCGGGGCGGGCGGGGCGGGTCGATGGGGGTGGAGGGCGTACGGGAGGTGGGCCTGGCCCTACCTGGGGGGCGGTCGGGGGCCTTGTCCGGCAGACCGAGCCTTACGGGTCGGGGCCCGGGTCCTAAGGGTCGGGGCGTATGGGGCGTACGGGGCGGGCGGCGATGTCGTCGGGCGTGGCGCCCGCGAAGGGGGCGAGCAGCTCCCGGTAGGTGTCGGTGTCGGTCTCGGTCTCGGTGACCAGGACGCGCAGGCCCGTCAGCGGGAGGCCGTCGAGGAGGGGCAGGTGGGCCCGCCCGGTGACCGGGATCCGGCAGTCGGTGCGCCGGATGTCGCGGGCGCGTTCGGCGCCGCGCCGGGTGGGGTCGATCCCGGCGACGGCGGCCCCCGCGAGGGCCGCCGCGCCGAGCCAGAGCGGGTACTCCGGTGTGTTGTCGAGCAACCGGCCGAGGTGCGGCTCGCTCCCCGGCCGGTCGGGCATCAGCTCCGTGAGCAGGGCGGCGCGCGCGGCGGCGCCGGAGGCGACCCGGTGGTGGGTGAGGGTGGTGTGCTCGCCCCTCAGCCCGGTCCGGTGGTCGCCCCACTGGCGCCGTACGAGTTCCGCGACGGTCGTCATGCGGCGGGATGGTGGCTGACGCCTCGTCAGGTGTGAACGGTACGGAGGGGGCGGGCGCCCCTCAGAGCTGGACGTCCGAGCACGCGTAGAAGGCGTTCCCCGTGTCCGCGACCGTCCACACCGCCAGGATCAGATGGCGGCCCGTCTTGCCCGCCGGGATGGTCCCGGAGTGCGAGAGGGTCGAGGGCGGCTGCTGGCTGTTGTAGGGGACCACCAGGAAGGGCTGGGTGTCGAGGTCGGCGCGGGTCAGCGCCTTGGTCCCGGTCCAGCCGTTCTTGGTGATGTAGTAGCGGAAGTCCGTGGTCGCGTGGCGGGCGGTGAACTGCCAGCGGAAGGTGTGGCTCTGACCTGCCGTGAGCCTGGTGGTGGGCCAGGCGCCGCCGCGCGGGTCGTCGAGCTGCGCGAAGCGGGAGTTCCCGCCGGCGCATATCCTCCCGTCGGCCGGCCCGGCGGCCGGGAAGCCCTTGAGCCCCTCGACCGACTGCGGCTCCCACTGGATGTCACCGCAGTTGGCCACGGTGCGGTTGGCGCAGAGCTTCTGACGGCTGATCGGCGAGTCGGTGTAGCCGTGGCCGCTCGCGCTGGTGGTGGCGAAGAGGGAGGCGGCGGCGACGCCGAGCGCCACGGCCGCCACCCCTGTCTTTTTGCGCATGCTGTCGCTCCAGGAGAACGTGGGGGTGTTCTGTGGGCTGTGCTGCACGCGTGCGGTGGTACGTATTCCGGTCTAGACCAAGTTCCACGGTAGGGACGGAAGTTGGCCATGTCCATACCAAAGGAGCGGGCTTCCGGGGAGGCTCACGCTCCCTCTCCCTGGGTCGTACGGCCGGTGTAGAACGCCACCGTCAGATCCTTCACCAGCGCCTTCCGCTCGTAGTCGTCCAGCTCCACCAGACCACGAGAGGTCAGCCGGTGGACCACGTCGTCCACCGCGTCCACGACCGAGGTCAGGACGCTGTCCCGGTGCTTCGCGTCGAGCGCGGCGATCCGGCTGCGCCGCATCGCGGCGGCGACCTCCGGGGCGTACTCGATCCGCGTCGGCTGCGCCGAGAACACGTCGATGCCGACCGGTGCGCACTCCGCCGACAGCATCCGGGTGAGCGCCTCGCCGACGGCCTCGGAGTCGCGCAGGGTCGGCGCGTCCTCGTGGAACGCGTCCGCCGGGAGCTGTGAGAGCACCCGGGCCATCGCCGCCTCCACCTGCTCGCGCAGGTACTCCTCGTGCCGGTCGACGCCCAGCGCGGCGCGGACCGTGTCCCGGATCCGCCAGACGACGAGGACCACGACGTCCAGCGCCGTGCCCTGCGCGTCGACGGCGGGCAGCGGCTCGCTGCGCCAGTGCCGCAGTCGTACGTCCACGCGGCGGCGCAGGAGGAGCGGGCTGACCCAGAGCAGGCCGGTGCGGCGGACGGTGCCGCGGTAGTCGCCGAAGAGGGTGAGGACGAGGGCGTAACCGACCCGGCCGCGGCCGAGACCGCCCAGGGAGAAGAGGGCGAGGAGGACGCCGAGGGCGAGCAGGGCCCACTGGCCGAGGTGGATGCCGTGGTACGGGCGCGAGGGCAGCCGCAGCATCCGGTTCACCTCGTCGGGCACGGCGCCCGTCCACCACACGATCGCCGCGCACGCGAGCAGCGCGAGCGCCCCGCCGGCCACCCCGACCCAGCCGGGCAGCACCGGACCGGGCCGCTCCACCAGCTTCGGATCGGCGGTGGGAGCGGGGCGGGTGGGCGCGGGGGCGGCGGCGCGGGTGGGCGCGGGGATGGCCGGCTTGGCGGTGGACGCGGGGGCGGGCTTGGTCTTGGGCGCGGTCGTCTTCGGTACGGGGACGGTGGCGGGCCCGCCGTCGTCCGCGCCGGCGCCGGCGCCGTCCGGCTCGTCCCGGAACAGCAGGTGCACCGGAATGGACCCGGTGCTCTCGTTCCCGATCACCGTCCGCCGCCGCGCCCCGCCCGCGCGGGGGGTCACCGCGGCGGAGGCGGCCACCGGCACGGCGACGGTCTTGACCGGCACACCCGCGATCCACCCGAAGTCGACGACCTTCCCCCGCCGTGCGGGGGCGGCCCCCGTAGGCACGCTGTCCTGAGCCTTCGAGGTGCTCGACACAGCGGCGTGGGGTGAGGCCGGGGCCGGGGCCGAGGCCGGGGCCGACGAGGCGCCTCCGGAACCGGCGGGCGCGCCCTGCGGGGTGGACTGCGACGAGGACGGGGCCCCGGGAGCGGGCGCAGTCGGCGACGCCTGCCGCGCCGCCGAGGCCGGTGCGCCGTCCGGCGAAGCCGCCTGCGGCGACGACACACCCCCGGGCGGGGGCGTGGCCGGAGCGGCGAGGGTGGTCGCGCCAGAGGGAGTCATCGGAGCGCCGGCCCCCGGGGCCGGGGGCGCCGAAGCGGGTGCACTTGGCCGCGCACCCGGCGAGGCCGCCTGCGGGGCGGCCTGAGCCGGACTCGACACACCACCGGGTTGCGTCACCCCCGGCGCAGCCACACCCGAGCCCGGCCGGTCACCCGCGACGGACGGGGCGGACTGCGACGAGGCCGGAGCACCGGGCATGCCCCCGGAACCGGCAGGCGCACCCTGCGGGGTGGCGGTCGCACCGACCGGAGCCGACGACGCGGGCGCGGCCGGCCGCGTATCCGAACCCCCGCCGGACGCCGCCACGCCACCCGGCGCAGCCTGACCCGGCCCCGAAGTGCCGCCGGGTTGCGTCACACCCGGCGCGGCCACGCCCGAAGGCGAGCCCGGCCGGGCACCGGCACCGCCGGGACCCGCGACGGACGGGGCGGATTCCGGCGAGGCCGGAGCCCCAGGCGCGCCCCCGGAACCGGCGAGCGCACCCTGCGGGGTGACGGTCGTACCGACCAGAGACGACGACGCAGCCACCCCCGAAGGCGAGGCCGAAACCGGCCGGGCACCCGCACCGCCCGGACCCGCGACGGCCGTTGCCGGGACGCCGGACGCACCCTGCGGGGCGGACTGCGACGAGACCGGGGCCCCAGGAGCGCCCCCGGAACCGGCAGGCGCACCCTGCGAGGTGGCGATCGCACCGACCAGAGCCGACGACGCAGCCACGCCCGAAGGCGAGCCCGAGCCCGGCCGGGCACCCGCACCGCCCGGACCCGCGACGGACGTCGCCGGGACGCCGGACGCACCCTGCGGGGCGGACTCCAACGAGACCGGAGCCCCCGGCGCGCCCCCGGAACCGGCGGGCACACCCTGCGGGGTCGCGGATGCAGCCTGCGGGGCGGACTCCAACGAGGCCGGAGCACCGGGCGCGCCCCCGGAACCGGCGGGCACACCCTGCCGGGTGGCGGGCGTACCGACCAGAGCCGACGAAGCGGGCACGGCCAGCCGCCTATCCGAACCGGCACCGGACGTCGCCGCGCCACCCGGCGAAGCCGCGGGCGCCGCCGGCGCCCCGGGCCCGGTCGCCGTACCGGCCGGCGACGTCCCAGCCGGCCGGGCACCGGCACCGCCCTCGCCGTACGCGGGCTGCGGCGCGGCCGAAGAGGCTGGCGGGGTCGGGGTCCCGGCGGCGAGGGTGGTGTCGTCGGAGGGAGCCACCGGAGAGCCGGACCCGCAGGGCGGGGCCGGGGAGGCGGGTGCGCCGCTCTGGGCGGGCGCCGAAGCCGCGCTCCCGGGCCGGTCCGGCCCCGGGGTGGGCGGCATCGGCCCCGTACCGCCGCCCGGGGGGGCCGGCGGGCGGGGGCGGCCGGTGGTGAGGCGGCGGGCGGTGCGGGCCGCGTCGCGGGTGGCGGCCGGGCCGGAGTCCGGGGGGTTCGGGGTCGATGCCGTCATTCGGTCCACCTCATGTTCTCGGGGTCATCGGAACAAGCGCCGCCAGGTCTCCGGGCCCGGGTAGCCGTCGGCCGCGCCGCCGCGCCAGCCCTGGGCCCGCTGGAAGGCCTCGACGTTGCGACGGTCCGCCTCCGTCCACCGCGGACCGGGGCCCGACACGTAGTGCCTGCCGAAGCCCCGCTTCACCAGTTGTTTGCCCAGCTTCTCCACATATGCGTTGGATTGGCCCGGACGGAAGTAGCCACGCCCGGGGAACCCGCTCGCAGATGCGCTCGACCCGCCCGAACCACTCGAACCGCCGATGTCCTTGCCCTGGCCGCTCACGAGCAGCGCCCACGTCTGCGGACCCGGCAGCCCGTCCGCCTCGCGGCCCTTCCAGCCCTGGGCCCGCTGGAATGCCTGGGTGGCGCGGCGGTCCGCCTCGCCCCAGCGGGGGCCGGGGCCGAGGCTGTAGTACTTCTTGGCGCCGCGCGCGACGAGCAGTTTCCCGAGCTGGGTGACGTACGCGTTGTTCGCGCCGGGGCCGAACTTCGAGGCCCCCGGGTACGGCGTCACGGTCGCGGACGGCCCGCCCCCGGTGCCGCCGCCGCCACCGCCGCCGCTGACCACGCCCTTGTAGCGGTAGGCGACGTAGCGGTCGGAGTGCTCCCAGTACGCGAACGGGGTCGCCTGCTTCCGCGTGCGCGGCTTGGTCTGCTCGTACGCGATGTAGGCGGTGTGGGTGTAGTCGGTCCACCCGCCGAAGATCGTCACGTGCGAGCCGCGCGTCGGGTCGGCGGGGTTGTGGAAGAGCAGGATGTCGCCGGCCTGGAGGTCGGCGCGGTCGATCCGGTCGGCGAAGCGGTCGAGGCTGCCGGTCCACTCGTTGCTGCGGAGGTTCCAGGCCATGGAGATGTAGCCGGAGCAGTCCTGGCGGTAGCCGTCGTTCCAGTAGCGGTCCATCGAGTACGGGACCTGGGCGGAGACCCACTTCTTCGCGCGGTTGATGATCTCGGCGCGGGTGGTCTTGCGCAGGGACTGCACCGAGATCTGACTGGTCGTCGGGGTCGCACCGGGGGACGGGGCCGAGGCGGGGCCGGGCGCGCCGCCGTGGAGCGGGCCCCGGCCGCCCTGCGGGGTGTCGGGTCCGGGCCCCGCGTCCTCGGCACCGCCCGCCGCTCTGTCGGCCGCGTCCCCCGCACCGCCCGCCGCTCTGTCCGCCGAGCCCCCCGCCGCGCTGTCCACAGCCGGGTCCGCGCCGGCCACCCCCGCCCCGCCTCCGCCCAGGACCACCCCCGCCGCCGTCATCAGGACCAGCGCGCGACGGGCGCCGTGCGCGGCCGGGTGGCCTCCCGCACGGACGGGCAGCCCGAGGGCGAGGTCGCGCCGCTGCCGGGCGCAGCCCGGGCAGCCGCAGTCGGCCGCGGGTTCGATTTCTTCGAAGACCGGCACACTCATGCGTTCCCCTCCACACTCGTCAAGATCTTTTGACCGCTCTGGCACGGGCGTCAGTGTCTCAACTGTCTGGACAAATCGCATTTTGACGGATCGAAGACTCAATACGACCATCCGACAGGCCGTGCGGGACCGGAAATGGTCAGGAGCACCCTCGGGAGTCCTGTAAAGTTATCCACGTCAGCAGGCGCCGCTAGCTCAGTTGGTTAGAGCAGCTGACTCTTAATCAGCGGGTCCGGGGTTCGAGTCCCTGGCGGCGCACGCGCAAGACCGAGGCCCTTCACCGGATGGTGAAGGGCCTCGGTCGTTTCTCTTTCTTGTTTTCGTTTTCCGTGTGCTGTTTTCCGTTTCCTCTACAGTGAGCGGGACCACACCCGACCTCCCGCGGCGGCTCCGGGCTCCTCCCGCGGCCCGTGAGCCCGCGGTCGAGGACCGGACCGGCCGGCGGCCGGCACCTCCGCCCCGCCGGCCGGCCCCCGGTCGGACCGCCTCAGTCCCGCGCGCCCGTCAGATACGCCGAGACGACGACGTTCGCCGTGTACGTGCCGGTCTCCCGGTCGAAGGTGCCGCCGCAGGTGATCAGCCGCAGCTCCGCCCGGCCCGGCAGGTGCGGGCCATAGGCCCTTCGGGCGTCGAAACGGTCTCTGGGCAGGACCTGGACGTCGTCGATCGTGAATTCCGCGACGCTTCCGTCCGAACGGGTCACGCGCACCGTCGCGCCGGGGCGGGCCGCGCTCAGGCCGTAGAAGACGGCGGGGCGGCTCTCGGTGTCGACGTGACCGACGAGGAGGGCGGCCCCGGAGGCGCCCGGACGGGTGCCGGAGCCGTACCAGCCGACGGTGTGCGGCATGGCGTACGGCGGCGGGTCGATCGCCCCGTCCGCGTCCAGGCCGCGGGCCACGACGGGGGCCGAGACGCCGAGGGACGGGATCTCCACGCGGCGCGGCTCGGCGGCCGGGAGCGGGGCGTGCGCCGGGGGCAGGGGCGCGCCGAGGGGGCGGCCGACGGCGGCGATGTCGCCGGTCGTCGGCGCCGAGGCGCGGCCGGGTCCGTCGGATGCCCGCTCGCCCCAGACCCAGAGGCCGAGGAGCAGGACCGCCCAGGCGGCGCCGGTCAGCGCCCGGCCGGAGGGCATCGGACTCAGTCCGCGCCCCGGCGACGGCGCGCGCTGCGGAGGGCGACCGCCACCGCGGCGACGGCGGCCATGCCGAGGCCCAGGAGGGTGTACGGGGTGCCGAGGCCCGCCTCGCCGGCGGTCTGCGCCACGCCGGGCGCGACCGGGGCGGCGAACGCGGCCGTCCCTCCGCCGCCCGCGCGGACCGGGGCGATCGGGGACGGGTGGTGGGTGGGCCGGTGGGTCGGCTCCTGGTGCCGCTTGACGTGGACGGTGCCGGCGTCGGGGTGGTCGTGGCCGTCGCAGGTCACGGTGACCTTGTAGGTGCCCTCGCGGAGGCCCGACTTCACGGTGGTGTCGCCGTACAGCGGGTTCTTGCCCCCGTCCCGGCCGGTGAGCTCGGCGTCCGCGACGAACGCCGGGGACTTGGCGGCGCCGGTGGTGCCCTTGCAGCCGGTGACGCGGACGTCGATGTCCGCGCCGGGCGCCGCGGTGGACGGGGTGACGGTGGCCTTGACCCCGTCGTGGGCGAGGGCGGTGCCCGCCGCGGGGGCGAGCGCCAGAACCACGGCCGCCCCTGCGGCACGGAGAGCGATGGGACCTGAACGCATGGTGACCTCCTGATCGCAGGGTCACCCCGTTCGGGCCCTTTCGCATCCCCAGAGGGCCGATCAGGGCCCTCACCTGCGCGGACTCAGACGCGGTCGACGAGGTCCGCGATCGACTTCACGATCTTCGACGGGCGGTACGGGAAGCGGTCGATCTCCGCCTGGGTGGTCAGGCCGGTGAGCACCAGGAAGGTCTGCATGCCGGCCTCCAGGCCGGCCAGGATGTCGGTGTCCATCCGGTCGCCGATCATGGCGCTGGTCTCGGAGTGGGCGCCGATGGCGTTCAGGCCGGTGCGCATCATCAGCGGGTTCGGCTTGCCGGCGAAGTACGGCTCCTTGCCGGTCGCCTTGGTGATCAGCGCGGCGACCGACCCGGTGGCGGGCAGCGGGCCCTCCAGGGACGGGCCGGTCTCGTCCGGGTTGGTGCAGATGAAGCGGGCGCCGGCGTTGATGAGCCGGACCGCCTTGGTCATGGCCTCGAAGGAGTACGTCCGGGTCTCGCCGAGGACGACGTAGTCGGGGTCGTGGTCGGTGAGCACGTAGCCGATGTCGTGCAGCGCGGTGGTGAGGCCGGCCTCGCCGATGACGTACGCGGTGCCGCCGGGGCGCTGGTCGTCGAGGAACTTGGCGGTGGCGAGCGCCGAGGTCCAGATGTTCTCGACGGGCACGTTCAGGCCCATGCGGGCCAGGCGGGCGTGCAGGTCGCGGGCGGTGTAGATCGAGTTGTTGGTGAGGACCAGGAAGGGCTTCCCGGTGTCCCGCAGCTTCGTGATGAACGCGTCGGCACCGGGGATCGGAACGCCCTCGTGGATGAGGACGCCGTCCATGTCGGTGAGCCAGGATTCGATCGGCTTGCGCTCTGCCATGGGTGCGGGACTCCTGCCGTACGTGCCGTCGGGTACGGACCGAAGGTGCCGTACCCGCCGTGCGGTGTGCTGGGGGCGACGCGACTGCGCTGTGGCGACGCCCCCAGACTAGGTCAGGAAGCCCGCACGGTGACCCCGTCGATCACCCAGTACCAGTTGTTGGACCCGGTGTAGCGGAAGCGGAAGCTCACGCTGGACGCGCCGGAGGGCACGTTCACCGTCAGGGACTGCGGCTGCGAGATCACGTCCGCGGTGTAGCTCTTGACGAGCGTCGGCGTGCCGCCGTTGAAGGAGGCCAGGACCTGGGCCGTCTGGCCGCCCTCCTGGCGGTAGAGGGTGGTGAAGCCCAGGGTGACCCGGGTGGCGCCGGCGACGGAGTGGGCGGGGGTGACCAGCGTCGAGTCGTAGGGACCGGAGAAGGTCTTGTCGGCCCACTCGTCGGAGTCGGCGACGGCGAAGACGCCCCGCGAGCGGACGTTGAGCTCGCGCTGCTGGTCGGCTTGCGTCCGGGACCAGAACTCGTCGGTGGCGAAGGACCAGCCGCGCCACTCGGTCACGCCGCCCGTGCCCATGGCGGTGTTGATGACGGACCATCCGGTGGGCGGGGTGTGGGTGAAGCCGAGGACGCCGGTGGGGATGCCGGTCTCGTCGACGCGCCGGCCGAGGGAGGACTGCAGGGTGTCGAAGGGGTCCGTGGAGCGCTGCTGGAGGGGCTTGCCGTCCAGGCCCCAGGCCGGGTCGGGGGTGATGCCGAGCTGGTGGAAGACGGTGGCGGCGACGTCGACGAGCCGGGTGTCGAGGGGGCGGGCGCCGGCGGCGATGCCGGGGCCGGTGGCGAGGACGAAGGTGCGGCGCTCCTCGATCGAGCTGCCGCCGTGGCCCCCCGCGTCGACGTGGCCGTGGTCGGTGGCGACGATGACGGTCCAGCGTTCGGTGGCGTAGGTGGGGCGGGCCTTGATGGCGGCGAGCATCCGGCCGAGCTGGGCGTCCTGCACGGCGATGGCGTCGAGGTACTTCTGTCCGGTGCCGTTCGCGTGGGCGACGACGTCGGTGTTGCCGAGGTAGACGAAGAGGACGTCCGGGTTCTGGTCGCGGAGGACCGACTCGGTCTCGGCGGTGATGGTGGCGTCGTGGGCGACGTAGCCGTCGCGGTCGCCGTCGAGGACGAGCTTGGCGTCGGCGCCGGGGGTGACGGTGCCCTGGGTGTCGAGGGGCTTCCAGTCGACGGCGGCGTACGTGGACAGCTCGGGCCGCACCTGGGCGAGACGGGCCAGGAAGCCGGGGTAGGTGCCGTAGTTCTTGCCGGTGAAGGTGTTGTCCTTGACGCCGTGCTTGTCGGGCCAGACACCCGTGGAGATGGTCGACCAGCCGGGGCCGGAGGAGGTGGCGGCCATGGGGTTGGCGTACAGCAGCGACAGGCCGTAGGTGCCGTCTCTCATCATGGACTTCAGGTGCGGGGCGTTCGCCGCGTCGATGCGGTCGTGGCGCAGCCCGTCCATCCCGACGACGAGCACCTTGTCCTTGCTGGTGCCGTTGGGGAGAGTGGGCGCGGCGGCCCCGGCGGCGGGGGCGGTGGCGAGGCCGGTGGCGGTGAGGGCGGCGGTGGCGCCGGCGGCGGCGAGCACGCCGCGGCGGGAGATGCCGGTGTGCGGCATGTCTGGAGTCCTCCGTGAAAGGGGGGCGAGGGGGCGAGGGGCGGCTCAACGCCCCTGGTTTCCCAGGGGCGTTGAGCCCGACTTCGGTCCGTACCCGTTATCTTTCCGCGACACTTCCGTGGGACGGAAGGTATGTGCGGTGAACTCTTGGGCCGTGCCCGGTCAACTGCCGGTGGCGGCCTTCCACGCGTCGATGTACGTGGGCAGGTTCTTGTCGATGTCGGCCCAGTCCGGCTCGAAGACCTCCACGCCCTCCATCAGCTTCGCCAGCGCGAGGGCGTTGGCGTCGGTGGGCTTGACGTCCTGGCGGGCCGGGAAGCCGCCGCCGATGGCGCTGACCTCGCGCTGGGCCTGCTCGCCGAGCATGAAGTCGAGGAGCTTCTTGCCGTTCTCGCTGTGCGGGGCGCCGCTGACCAGGCCCGCGGCGTACGGCAGGGCGAAGGTGGTGGGCCTGCCGCCCTGCTTCGCGGGGAACCAGATGGCGAGGTTCGGCATGGAGCGGGCCTGGGCGAAGTTCATCTGGACGTCGCCGTTGGCGACGAGGATCTCGCCCTTGTCGACCTTCGGGGCGAGCTTGGAGGTGGAGGAGGACGGGCCGACGTTGTTGGCCTGGAGCTCCTTCAGGTACTCCATCGCCGGCTCCTTGCCGCCGAAGTCGTGCATGGCCTTGATCACCACGGCGGTGCCGTCGCCCGCGACGCCCGGGGTGGAGTACTGGATCCGGTCCTTGTACTTCGCGTCGAGGAGCTGCTCCCAAGTCGTCGGCGGGGTCGTCAGCTCCTTCTTGTTGTGGATGAAGCCGAAGTAGTTGTTGACGACGGAGGTCCACTTCCCGTCGCTCGCCTTGTCGCCGCCGGCGACCTGCTCGGAGCCCTTGGGCGCGTACGCCTGGAGCAGTCCCTTGGAGTCGGCCTGCTGGATGAAGGGCGGCAGGGTGACGAGGACGTCGGCCTGGGTGTTGCGCTTCTCGCGGGCGGCGCGCTGCACCATCTCGCCGGAGCCGCCCTCGACGTACTTCACCTTGATGCCGGTCTGCTTCTCGAAGTCCTTGAAGACCTTGTCGTACCAGCCGTCGCCCGCCTCGCCCTTGAGGCCGTCGGCGCTGTAGACGGTGACGATCTTCTCGTCGGAGGCGGCGGAGGAGCCGCCGCAGGCGGTGAGGGCCGCGGCGAGGGCGAGACAGCCGGCGACGGCGGCGATCGGCCGGGCGTGCGGGGACATCGTGCGCATAACGTCGTTCTCTCCTAGCGGTACGGGCGGTGCCGGCGGTACGGGGGGCCTGCCAGCGGTACGGGGTTCTGCTAGCGGTACGGGGTTCTGCTAGCGGTACGAGGCTTTGGTGCGGATACGGGAGACGGCGAGCAGGACGAGCAGCGTCGCCGTCATCAGGACCACGGCGAGGGCCGAGCCCGTGAAGAGCGAGCCGCGGTCGGTGGCCGTGAAGACCAGCACCGGAAGCGGCAGCCAGTCCGGCGGGTAGAGCATCATCGTGGCGCTCAGCTCGCCCATGGACAGGGCGAAACAGAGCCCCGCCGCCGCGTTCAGCGACGGCAGCAGGAGCGGCAGCCGCACCCGGAGCAGCACGTACGAGGGGCGGGCGCCGAGGCTGGCCGCCGCCTGCTCGTACACCGGGTCCAGGCGCAGGATGGCGGCCGAGACCGACTGGTAGGCGAACGCCGTGACAAGAACAGTGTGCGCGAGGATCACGATCCAGCGCGTGCCGTTCAGGAGCAGCGGCGGCTGCGAGAAGGCGACGAGCACGGCGAGGCCGACGACCACGGACGGCACCGCCACCGGCAGCACGAACAGCGCGTCGAGCAGCCTGCGGCCGCGTCGGCGCAGCGCGGACGCGGCGAGCGCGGCCCAGGTCCCGGCGGTCAGCGCGAGCAGGCTCGCGGCGAGCGCGGTGACCAGGCTGGTGGTGAGCGCCCGCAGGGACTCGCCGCGCACGGCGGCCGCGTAGTGGGCGGTGGTCGGCCCGGAGGGGAAGGCGCCGGACCAGTTCGTGGCGAACGAGGCGGCCAGGATGACGAGGAGGGGCAGGGCGAAGAGGGGCACGAAGAGGACGGCGAAGACGGCCCAGCTCGCCCACCGCCCGGCGCGGCTATGCACCAGCACGCTTGCTCACCACCCGGTACAGGCCGTACAGGCCCACGGAGATCGCGACGTTGACGACGGCGACCACGCACGCGGCGGCGTAGTCGGACTCGAGGATGGCCTTGCCGTAGACGAGCATCGGAAGGGTCGTGACGCCCTTGGCGCCGGTGAAGAGGACGATGCCGAACTCGTTGAGGCACATGACCAGGACGAGGCTGCCGCCGGCGGCGAGCGCGGGCAGCGCCTCGGGCAGGATCACCTGCCGGACGATCCGCAGCGGCCGCGCGCCGAGCGAGGACGCCACCTCCAGTTGCGCGGTCTCCATCTGCGAGAACGCGGCGAGGAGGGGCCGCATCACGAAGGGCGTGAAGTAGGTGATCTCCGCGAGCAGGACGCCCCAGGGCGTGGTCAGGAAGCGGAAGGGGCCGGTCTCGGCGCCGGTGAGGTCCGTCCACACGCCGTTGGCCATGCCGACGGTGCCGTAGAGGAACAGCAGGGCGAGCGTGATGAGGAAGGACGGGAAGGACAGGAAGACGTCGATGGACTTCGACACCGCCCTGCCGCCGGGGAACGGCACGAAGGCGATGACGAGCGCCAGCACGAAGCCGAGCACGAGACAGCCGGCGGTGGACGCGACGGCGAGCCACACGGTGGTGACGAGCGCGTCCCGGAAGGAGGCGGAGGCGAAGACCTCGGCGTACGCGCCGGGCGCCAGGGACTCCCGGACGACGAGCGCCAGCGGGTAGAGGAAGACCACGGCGAGGGCGACGACGGGGGGCGCGGCCCAGAGCCAGGGTGGCAGGGACCGGCGGGCCGCCGGGGCCGCGCTCTGCGCGGGGGCGGGAGGGGCGGGCACGAGCCCCGGCGCGGGGCGCTCCTTCGTGAGACCCGCGGCCCGGCTAGCCATCGGTCACCCCCGCCGCGAGCAGCACCGCGTCCTCGCGGGCGAAGTGCAGCGTCACCGCGTCGCCGAGCGCCGGCGTCTCGCGGAGCTCCCGCACGTCCGCCTTCACGCGGTGGCCGCCCGCCACGTCCACGTACAGGCGGTGGGTGGCGCCGCGCCACTGGACCTCGGCGATCCGGCCGCGCAGGGCGTTGGGGCCCTCCCCCAGGCCCACGAGGTGCGGCCGTACGCAGAGGGTGGCGGTGGCACCGGGCGCCGCGTCCGCGACCGGTACGTCGAGGGCGACGCCGTCCGCCGTGCCGTCGAGGGTGACGCCGTCCGTGCCGACCGTCACCGGCAGCAGGTTGGCGTTGCCGACGAAGGAGGCGGTGAACGCGGTGCGGGGCCGCCGGTACAGCTCCTGCGGGGTGCCGCAGTCCTGGAGGCGGGCCCGGTCCATGACGGCGATCCGGTCGGCGAGGGTGAGCGCCTCGACCTGGTCGTGGGTGACGTACAGGAAGGAGACCTCGGGCAGCTCGCGGTGCAGCTTGGCCAGTTCGGCGAGCATGCCGGAGCGCAGTTGGGCGTCGAGCGCGGAGAGCGGTTCGTCGAGGAGGAGGACGTTCGGGCGGATGGCGAGCGCGCGGGCGATGGCGACGCGCTGCTGCTGGCCGCCGGAGAGCTCGCGCGGGTAGCGCCGGGCGTAGGCCGCCATCCCGGTCATCTCCAGGGCCTCGGCGACCCGTCCGGGGATCTCGCTCTTGGGGGCCTTCCGCGCCTTCAGGCCGAAGGCGACGTTGTCCTCGACCCGCAGGTGCGGGAAGAGGGCGTAACTCTGGACGACCATGCCGATGTCCCGCTGGTAGGGCGGGAGGTCGGTGACGTCCCGGTCGCCGATGAAGACCCGCCCGGCGGCCGGCCGGACGAATCCGGCGACGGTCCGCAGGGCGGTGGTCTTGCCGGAGCCGGAGGGTCCGAGCAGGGCCATGACCTCGCCGGGTTCGACGGTCAGGTCGAGCGAGTCGAGGACGGTGTGGCCGCCGTAGGCGACGGAGACGCCGGCGAAGCGGATGCCGCTGGTCATGCCTCGGACTCCCTCAGCAGCGCGGGGAGTCCGGCGACCGAGGCGAGGACGTGCGTGGCACCGTGCTCCTTCAGCGCGGCCTCGTCGTGGGCGCCGGTCAGGACGCCCGCCACGATCCCGGCCCCGGCGCGGACCCCGCTGAGCATGTCGTACGAGGTGTCGCCCGCGACCACGATCCGCCGGACGTCGTCGACGGCGGCCGTACGGAGGAAGGCGCCGAGGATCATGTCCGGGTACGGGCGCCCCCGGCCGCCCGCGTCCGCCGGGCAGAGCGTCAGGGCCACCAGGTCCCGCCAGCCGAGGGCGTCGAGGATGGCGTCCTGGGTGACGCGGGCGAAACCGGTGGTCAGGACGACCGTGCGGCCCTGGTCCCTCAGCTCGGCGATCGCCTCGGCCGCGCCCGGGACGGGGGCGATGAGGCCGTCGGCGACCAGCTCTCCGTACGCCTCCTCGAAGGCGAGGTTGGCCTGCCGGGCGCGGCTCTCGTCGCCGCCGAAGAGGTGGCGGAATACGGAGATCTTGGACTCGCCCATGGTGGCGCGGACGTAGTCGATCATCGTCGCGGGGTCTTCGCCGAGGCGGGTCGCGGCGGCCGTGAAGGCGCGCTCGACGAGGCCGCCGTCGGCGACGGTGGTACCGGCCATGTCGAGGACGACGAGGTCGTGGCGGCCGCGGGTGCGGTCGTCGGTCGTGCGGTCGGTCGTGGGGTCCGTCGCGCGGTGGGTCATGCGGTCGGCCGTGCGGCCCGTCGTGCCGTCCGTCGTGTGGTCGGTCGTGCGGTCGGTCGTGCGGTCGGTCGTGGTCTTCATCGGGTTCACCAGCCCAGTTCGTTCGCGGTGGTCTCGGCGATGGCGGGCGAGCAGGTCATGCCGCGGCCGCCGGGTCCCGTCACCAGCCACACCCCGTCGCGGACCTGCTGGCGGTGCACGACCCGGCTGGTGTCGACGCACTGCGCGTACACGCCGGCCCAGCGGCGCCGGACGCGCGGCAGCGGGCGGCCGAGGAGGGACTCGACCACGCGGGTGAGGTGCTCGTAGGGGTCTTCGAGGGTGTCGAAGGCGAAGGGGTGCTCGTACTCGTGGGTGTCGCCGATGGTCAGTCCGCCGTCGAGACGCTGCACCATCAGGAGCTGCATCTTGTGGGCGGCGGCGGTCGGGTCCTGGGCCTGCCCGGCGTTGAGGGCGTCGAGCGCCTCGGAGGCGTAGGCGGGGTAGTAGCGGAAGGAGTCGGCGTCGGCGACGGAGGTGGTGAGGGGCTCGCCGAGCGGGTCGGTCTGCATCATCTGGAGCCGCACCCGGCGGACCGGTATCTCACCGGCGATCTCGCGGACCAGACCGGAGAGCCAGGCGCCGGTGCACAGGACGACGACGTCGCCGGTGTGGGTGTCGCCGTGGTCGTCGCGGACCGCGCCGGACCCGCTTCCCCGGGCGTCCACGACCTCCCGCACCTCGCGGTGCGGCAGGAAGGTGTAGCGGCCGGTGGCGAGGAGGGCCTCGCGCAGGGCGAGCTGGGCGGTGCGGGGCTCGACGGCGGCGTCCCGCTCGCACCACAGGGCGGCGTCGAACGCGCCGCGCAGGGCCGGGTTGACGGCCCGGGCCTCGGCGGGCGTGAGCAGCTTGTAGCCGCGGGCGGCGGCGTCGGGCCGGGCCACGGCGGCCTCGGCGACGGCGGTTTCGAGCGCGCCCCGGACGGGGGTGAGGGAGCCGATCGCCCGGAAGCCGAGCGCGGGGACGCGGGCGCCGATGTCCTCCCACAGCTCGCGGGCGCGCAGGGCGGTGTCGAGCTCCTCGCCGCCCGCCCGTCCGCTGACCCAGATCTGGCCGAAGTTGCGGAGCGAGGCCCCGCGCGCCTCGGCCTCGCGCTCGATGTGGACGACCTCATGGCCGCGTTCGACTGCCTGCCAGGCGTGCATGGTTCCCACCACGCCGGCTCCTACGACGATCACCTTCATGCCGTCCACGGTCGGGGCGAGGGGTGGCCCGGAAAGGTCCGCCGGGCGACGGGACGGTGAACGACCCGACAAGCTTGGACTAGACCCGTTATCTTTACGTGACATTCCTTGGAGCTACCCCGGGGGGCGAGCGTCAGTCCTGGGGCGGTGGGTCGTGAGGGGTGCGGTCCTGGGCGGGGTGGCCCTGGGCGGGGTGGCCCTGGGCGGGGTGGCCCTGGGCCGGACGGGCCTGGGCCGGACGGTCCTGCGGGCCCAGGTGCGCGGTGAAGCTGAACCGGTCGCCGCGGTAGAGCGTGCGCACCCGCTCCAGCGGCCGGCCGGCCGTGTCGCGCGAGAGCCGGTGGATCAGCAGCATGGGCAGCGCCGGCGGGGTGCCGATGAGCAGCGCCTCGCGCGGCGTGGCGAGCACGGTCTCGATCCGCTCGTCGGCGTCCCCGAAGGCGATGCCGAGCCGGTCGCGCAGATAGGCGTAGAAGGAGGAGTCCGGGTCGAAGTCGCGGTCCAGGCGCGGGGCACGGGCCTCGGAGACGTACGTGCTCTCCAGGCCGACCCGCTCGTCGTCGGCGAGCAGGACGCGCTCCATGTGCCAGACGGGCTCGCCGCTCGCCACGCCGACCTCCGGGGCGAGGCCCTCCGGGCAGGGGAAGCGCTCCAGCGAGATCAGGGAACGGCCGGGCCTGCGCCCCTGCCGGCGCACGCCCTCCGTGTAGCTGGCGAGCGACAGCGGCTGCTCCAGCTTGGGCCCGGCGACGACGGTGCCCCGGCCCCGGCGGCGCAGCCGCCCCTCCAGGAGCAGCTCGCGCAGGGCCTGGCGGACGGTCTCCCGCGACACCTCGTAACGGACGGCGAGATCGCGCTCGGTGGGCAGGAGTCCGCCCTCGCCCAACTCGTCGACGAGCGCCGCGACCTTCGCCTTCACGGCGTAGTACTTCGGGATGCGGCCGTGCTCGGGGATGCCGGAGCGGATGGGGGCGCCGGGGTCGTTCTTCTCCACCCGGTGATCGTCGCAGACCGGGGTGAACGGAAAGGTGTACGGGAGGGGGTACGGGGCGTGGCCTACGGGTTGCGGAAGCGGCGGACGAGGAGGACGAGCGCGGCGCCGGCCGCGACGAGGGCGGCCGCGGCGGGGGCGTGACGGAGGGTGGACTCCCGGCCGGACTGGGCGAGTTCGGGGAAGCGCGGGTCGACGCCGGTGCCGGGGGCGGTGGGACGGGCGGGGCCGGACGGGTCCGGGGACGGGGCGGTGCCGGGGTCGAGCCCGGCATCGGCGTCCGGGTCGGCGGGGCCGATGGCCAGCCGGTAGCCGCCCGACTCGCCGACCCAGTCGCCGTCGTCGCCCCGCCGCTGGACGACGGCGGCGTTGACGACCACGTCGTCGTCCGGCGCGGCGTCGGCGCGGAACGCGAGGCGTACGGGAACGGTGAGGGTGCCGCCCGCGGGCACCGCGAACCCGCCGAAGGCGGGGGCGGTGGCCGTGGAGGTGGCGGGGGCGGAGGGGGCCGTGGGGGTGGCGGGGGTCGAGGGGCTCGTGGGACTGGCAGGGCGAGTGGGGCTGGTGGGGCGGGCGGGGCTGGTGGGGCTCGTAGGACTGGCGGGGGTGGCGGACGGGCTGCCGTCGGCGAACACGCCCACGTTCTCGGCCCGGTCCGTCGCCTCGAAGGCCACCGGCCGCCACAGCCGCGCCTCCTCGTCGTAGAACTCCGCCCGGATCTGCTCGGGCTTCAGCGACCGACGGCTGTCGACGAGGACGAGCACCGGGTGGACGCCCCGGCAGGGCGCGGCGGTCCTGTTGCCGAGGACCAGGTGCCAGGTCCGGAAGGTCCCGCCGGCGGCGTACTCCTCGGGCCCGCCCCGGATCCCGGCCCCCAGCGGGAATTCGGGGTCGGCCGCGTCCCCGCAGGTGGGCGCGAGCGCGGCGAGGGCCGGGGCGGGGGGAGCGGGCGGAACGGGGACGGCCGGTGCGAGGACCGCCGGGGCGGGCCCGGCCGGGAGGACGGCGGCGGGGCCGGCGGCGGCGGTCAGGGCGTGGGCCACCGGGACGGTGGCGGCCGTGGCCAGTGCGGCGAGGGCGAGGGCGTTGCGCAGTCGCATGAGGGGCGGTGCCTTTGCTGCTCGCGGACGTACGGGACGCCCGCGACGCTGCCACGCGGGGCGGGGCGGTCCCGGAACCGACGCGGCCGCGACCGCCGTACGCACCGCGCATTCCGCCCGATCAGCCTATGGAACGATCATGGGACCATCGGACGGGCCGGGAGTCCGGTGCTCGCCGGGGCCCCGGACGGCTCCTTGCCGAAGACCGGCGCCAGGACCAGTTGGGCCGCGCCCTCGGCGACCGCCTGGGGGGTTCCCGCGACCTCGACGTCCACCGGCAGCCCGAGGCCGTCCAGGACCGCGCGGGTCCCGCGCGCGTACGCCTCGGGGGCCGCCAGGACCGCCCGGCCGCCCAGCAGCACCCGCTCGATGTCGAGCAGCCGCACCAGGTTGGCCGCTCCGGTCCCGAGCACCCGGGCGGCCTCGGCGAGGTCGCCGCGCGCGAGGGCCGCCAGGCACAGGACCTCCAGGCAGCCGCGCCCGCCGCAGTCGCAGGGCGGCCCGTCGAGCTGCACGGTCTGGTGACCGAGTTCCCCCGCCCCGGTCCTGCCCCCGCGGAGCACCGCCCCGCCGAGCACGAGGCCCGCGCCGAGACCCGTACCGAGGTGGACGTACGCGAACGAGGCGGGTGTGCCGGGGCGCAGGGCGAGGCCCAGGGCGGCGGCGTTGGTGTCCTTGTCGAGCACGACCGGCAGTCCGAGCCGCCGCGCCAGCTCGTCGCGCAGCGGGAAGCCCTCCCACTCGGGAAAGCCGGTGACCCGGCCGGGGGTCCCGGTCCGGTGGTCCAGAGGCCCGGGCATGGCGACCCCGACGCCGAGCACACCGAGCGCACCGGGGGCCCCCGCGCCCGCCCCGACGCCCGTGCCCGCTCCCGTCCCCACGCCCGCCGCTCCCGTCAGCGCCGCGATCTCCGCCCCCACCGCCGCGAGGACCGGTTCTGCGCCCGCGCCGAGATCCAGGGGGGAGCGGCGTTCGGCGACGCGTTCGCCCGCGAGGTCGAGCAGGACGGCGGTGAGCTCGTCGCGGTCGAGGTGGAGTCCGATCGCGTACGCCGCCGCCGGAACGAGCCGCAGCACGGTCGCCGGCTTGCCGCCCGTGGACGCGCGGCGCCCGGCGTCCGTCACCAGCCCCTCGGCCCGCAGCCGTGCGGTGATCTTGCTGACGGCCTGCGGGGTGAGGCCGGTGCCGGCGGCCAGCTCCAGGCGGCTGACGCCGTCCTCCCCCGCCGCGCGGAGCAGGTCGAGCACCAGTGCCGCGTTGTGGCTGCGCAGCGCGGGCAGGTCGGCCCCGCCGCCCCGGCCCGTACCGCCGCCACTTCTGCCCCTGGCCCAGCCCCCGAGGCCGTTGTCCCTGTTCACCAGGCCATTGTGCCGGTCGCTTGCACTTTGGCAACAGCGTTGCCAAAGTAGTCCGTATGGTCACCCCCCTCCGCGTCGGACTCGTCGGCTACGGCCTCGCGGGCTCCGTCTTCCACGCCCCGCTGATCGCCGCTTCCCCCGACCTCGTCCTCGACACGGTCACCACCGGCAACCCGGAGCGGGCCGCGCAGGCCCGCGCCGAGCACCCGGACGTGCGGGTCGCCGCCTCGCCTGAGGAGCTGCTCGGGCGGGCCGACGAGCTCGACCTGGTCGTGGTCGCCTCCCCGAACAAGACCCATGTCCCGGTCGCCACCGCCGCCCTGAAGGCCGGCCTGCCGGTCGTCGTGGACAAGCCGCTCGCCGGGACGGCCGCCGAGGCGCGCGCGCTCGCCGCCCTCGCCGACGAGCGCGGCCTGCTCCTCTCGGTCTTCCAGAACCGGCGCTGGGACAACGACTTCCTCACCCTGCGCGCGCTCCTCGCCGACGGCGCGCTCGGCGAGGTCCAGCGCTTCGAGTCCCGCTTCGAGCGCTGGCGCCCGCAGCTCAAGGGCGGCTGGCGCGAGTCCGGCGCGCCGGAGGAGATCGGCGGGCTCCTCTACGACCTCGGCAGCCATGTCGTCGACCAGGCCCTGGTCCTCTTCGGCCCGGCCGTCCGCGTGTACGCGGAGTCCGACGTGCGCCGCCGGGGCGCCCAGGCCGACGACGACACGTTCTTCGCGCTCACCCACGCGGGCGGCGTGCGCTCGCATCTGTGGGTGAGCGCCACCACCGCCCAGCTCGGCCCCCGCTTCCGGGTCCTGGGCAGCGAGGCCGGTTACGTGAAGCACGGACTCGACCCGCAGGAGGCCGCCCTGCGCGAGGGCCTGCGCCCGGTGCCGGGCGGCGTGTGGGGCCGGGAGCCCGAGGAGTTGTGGGGCCGCGTCGGTGCCGGCGAGTCGCCGCTGACCGGCGGCGGCACGCCCGTCGAGACGCTGCCGGGCGACTACCCCGCCTACTACGCGGCCGTCGCCGCCGCCCTGCGCGGGACGGGCGAGAACCCGGTCACGGCGTACGAGGCCGCCGCCGCGCTCGACGTCCTGGAGGCGGCGCGGATCTCCGCCCGCGACGGAGTGGCGGTGGCGCTGTGACTCCCGCGAACCCCGTTGCGAGTTCCGTTGCGAGTTCCGTCGAGGAGCTGGAGGCGCAGGAGGCCCGCCTGGTCCTTCCCCGCTTCACGTACGACGACGCCTGGACCCTCGGCACGATCCTGGTCGGACTCGCGCGGGAGCGGCGGGCACCGGTCGCGATCGACGTGCGGCGCGGCGCCCAGCAGCTCTTCCACTGCGCGCTGCCCGGGTCGAGCGCCGACAACGACGCCTGGATCGACCGCAAGCGGCGGGTGGTGGAGCGGTACGGCGTGAGCTCGTTCCTCGTCGGCGCCCGGTTCCGCACCAAGGGCACGACCTTCGAGGCGTCCTCCCGCCTGGACCCCGACCGGTTCGCGGCACACGGCGGCTCGTTCCCGATCGCGGTCACGGGCGCCGGCGTCATCGGCTCGGTCACGGTCTCGGGCCTCCCGCAGGCCGAGGACCACGCGCTGGTCGTCCTCGGCCTGGAGCGGCTCCTCACCTCGTACGACGACGCTGCCGGCTGACGGAGACGAGGACGCCGCCGCTCACGACGAGGGCGACGGCCATGACACCGGCGAGGACCTTGGCACCGGCGGAACCGGATCCGGTGTCGGGGAGCTCGCCGCCTCCGGTGCTGTGACCGCCGGTGGCGTGACCTCCGGTGGCACCTCCTGTGCTGTGACCTCCGGTGGTGTGGCCTCCCGAGGTCTGACCGCCGGAGGTCTGACCGCCGGTGACCGCGCCGCCGTCGGAGGAGCCGCCGTCGGCACTGGAACCGCCATCGGCGCTGGAACCACCGTCGGAGGAGCCTCCGTCCGCGCTGGACCCGCCGTCGCTCGCACCGCCGTCGGTCGCACCGCCGTCCGCCGTGCCGCCGTTGCTGTCCGGGTCCGGGTCCGGCGTGGGGGTGGGGGTGGGCGTCGGGGTGGGTGTGGGTGTGGGCGTCGGGGTGGGCTTGCTCTCGCCGCAGGACGGCAGGTCGCCGTCGAACGGGTACGCGTGCAGCTCCTGTCCGCCGCCTCCGCCCGCCACCGAGGCGTGGGTGAGCGAACCGCTGGTGTAGAAGCGCCCGTTCATGCCGGGCATCGTCACCGTCGCCGTACCGGACGGCTCGCCGATGAGCACGCTGCCCTCGAACTGCCCGCTGCCCTCGAAGGTCACGTCCTTCGCGTCGGGGAAGTTCCACAGCAGCCGCTCGCGCAGGCCCTTCTGGAAGCCGTTGACGTACGTGTCGACGGTCCGCCGCGCGCCGAGGACGTTGACGAGGACGGTCGCGCCGTCCGGGATGCGGCGGAAGGACAGCCCCTGGGAGCCGCCCCGGGCCGACTCCAGGTCGAAGTCGACGGTGAAGACCTGGATCGCGGACCTGCCGTCGCCGGTGAAGACGGTCTCGCCGCCCTTGTTGACGGCCGTGCCGGTCGCGGTGCGCGGCACGCCCGCCGCGTACGCGTAGCAGCGGCTGGCGGCGGTCAGCCGGCCGCGCAGGCCCTTGTACGGGTCGGCCGCCTTCGGGTCGGCGACCGCCTTGGGACTGACCGTGCCGGTGAGCGTGCCCCCGTACCGTACGACTCCGTGGACCACGCCCTCCTCGGCCAGGAGGCGCTGGCCGGGGGCGACCGTGACATCGCCGCCGGTGGTGAGGAAGGCGGAGTCGTTGTCGGGCGGAACGCGTGAACCGACGCCCGCGACGCCGACGTTGTAGACCTGCGAGGCGCCGGGCCGCTTCCTCATGTCGAAGTCACCGAGGACCACGACCTTGCCCTCCGCCTCGGCCGCCGCCTCGCGGACCCGGAGGTCGCCGCCGACGAAGACGTTGATGTTGTTGTCGCGGCCCGCGACGAAGCCGTTGTGGATGTCCGGGTACGGGCCGGGGCAACTGCCGGGCAGACAGGGGCCGAGGCCGTCCGGGAGCGGTTCGGCGACGGCGGTGGCGGCCAGGACCCCGGCGAACAGGGCGGCGCCGGCCACGGACGAGGCGGCGGGCAGCAGTCGACGACGCCGGTGCGGTACGGGTGCGCGCATAGGCGGCAAAATACGCACAAACCGGGCGGGAATGGCGACGCCTCGCGCCCGGCACGGCGAAGGCGTCCCCCGAACGCCCCGCACGCACCGACCGGCCGCGATCGGCCCCGCGCGCCCCGACCGGCCGCCATCGGCCCGACTGGCCGAGACCGGCTGCCCGGCCCGGCGCCGGACCGGGCTGGGGCAGGCCGGGCCGGACCGGATCCGGCCGGACCGGGTCAGGCCGGGCGCTCAGACCTGGCGACGGGTCACGCGCTCTTGAGCTCCTGGCGCTGCCGGCCCAGGCCCTCGATCTCCAGCTCGACGACGTCGCCGGCCCGGAGGTACGGCTTGGGCTCCGGCTGCCCCATGGCGACACCCGCCGGCGTACCGGTGTTGATGATGTCGCCGGGGTAGAGCGTCATGAACCGGCTGACGTAGCGGACCACCTCGGCGACCGGGAAGATCTGGTCGGAGGTGTGGCCGTCCTGCTTCAGCTCGCCGTTGACCCACAGCTTCAGGCCGAGGTCCTGCGGGTCGGGCACCTCGTCGGCGGTGACCAGCCACGGGCCCAGCGGGTTGAAGGTCTCGCAGTTCTTGCCCTTGTCCCAGGTGCCGCCGCGCTCGATCTGGAACTCGCGCTCGGAGACGTCGTGGGCGAGGGCGTACCCGGCGACGTGGGCGAGGGCCTCCTCGTGGGTCTCCAGGTAGCGGGCGGTGCGGCCGATGACGATCGCCAGCTCGACCTCCCAGTCCGTCTTCACCGAGCCGCGCGGTACGAGCACGGTGTCGTCCGGGCCGACGACGGTGTCGGCGGCTTTGAGGAAGACGACCGGCTCCTCCGGGATCGCCGCCCCGACCTCCGCCGCGTGACCGTGGTAGTTCAGCCCGATGCACACGACCTTGCCGATCCGGCCGACCGGCGGGCCGACCCGCAGCCCGGTCGCGTCGAGCGCGGGCAGCACGCCGGCGGCGAGGGCGGCCCGGATCCGGTCGAGCGCGGCCCCGTCGGCGAGGAGACTGCCGTCGATGTCGTCGACCAGTGCGGACAGGTCGCGCAGCGTCCCGTCCTGGTCGAGGAGGGCGGGCCGTTCGGCCCCCGCCGGGCCGACACGCAGCAGCTTCATGGTCTTCTCCCTGTGGTCGAGGTGGCCCGGGGAGCGGGCCGTGCTGAGCCCCGGCCGATGGAGTGCGGCCATCGGACGATTGGTCGATCCTCCAAGAGAAAAGGACACTCTGCAAGACCCCGTTCACACCCTGGACCCTTACGCGGGAGTAACCGCGCCCCCCTGCGTACCGCCCGCCGCGCCGTCTGCCCCACTGCCTGTCGTGCCTCCCGCCGTGGGCATGTCCCGGTAAAGGAAGGCGCGCTCCACGGCGGTCCAGGTGGTGCTGGTCACGATGTAGAGCGCGGCGGCCAGCGGCACGACGGCGACGGAGATCAGGGTGGCGAAGGAGAGCAGCGGCATGAACCGGGCCAGACCCTCGGCCATCCCCGCGCCGGGCTGTCCGGGGTCGACGGCGCCGAGGGCGAGCGTGGCGTTCTGCCGCTTGGCCGTGCGGTAGTTGAACGTGGCCACGGCGGCGACGATCACGAAGAGGACGAGGTAGACCAGGCCCGCCGGGCCGAAGGGGCCGCCGTGGGCGAGGGCGTCGGCGTAGTGGTCGTCGAGCGGCGCCGCGAGGAGGCTGTGGCCGGCCATCCGCCCGCTGGAGAAGAGGTGGAACATCAGGAAGAAGGCGGGCGCCTGGAGCAGGCTGGGCAGGCAGCCGGCGAAGGGCGAGACCTTCTCGGCGGCGTGCAGCTCCATGACCGCCTTCTGGAGCCGCTCGGGGTTCTTGGCGTGCTTCCTGCGCAGCTCGGCGAGCTGCGGGGCGAGCCGGACGCGGGCCTTCTGCCCGCGGGCGGCGGCGCGGGAGAGGGGGTGGACCGCGAGGCGTACGGCCATCGTGAAGAGCACGATGGCGGCGGCGGTGGAGGCCGTGGCGAACAGCGGCTGGAGCAGGTCGGCGAGGTGCTCGACCAGGGAGGCGAAAACGGACATGGGAGCCCTCCGTGGGGTCTCGTCGTGCCGGAACGTTCAGGGGTCGGCAGGACGGAACCGCGTGGGGGGCTCGGAATCCGAGCGCGTTTGCGCGATGCACGCGGCACACGGCGCTCGGCACACAGTGCCCGGCGCCCGGCGCGGCGGCGCACGGCGTGGTGCGCGATGTGTGGTGCCGGGTCCGAATGCTGGGTGCCGGGTGCTGGGTGCGCGCGGTGCGCGATGTGCGAGGTGGTGCCCCTACGCGGCCGTCGGGAGGGGACGGCCGGGAGCCCGGGGCCTGCGGCGGCCGGGGGCGTCGGGATCGCGTTGCGGCAGGAAGGCGGTGCGCCGCGCGCGGTCGCGCAGGGCGGTGCGCACGCGGGTGGGCGGTACGGGCAGGGCCGTACGGGCACCGATCAGGGCGCAGACGAAGGCGGTGGCGGCCATGGCGAAGGCCGTGGAGAGGCCCGCGCCCTCGGAGAGCAGGAGATCGGCCACGGCGAGGAGGAAGAGGAGCGGCGCGAGAACGCGCAGCAGGTGCCGATGGAGCATCTCTTCCTCCTTTCGCATCGTCCGACCGTTATACACGACGACTTTCGGGCGCCGGGAGTTCCAGCGGGGCGAGAAGTCGGCGCGGGCCGAGGAGCGCCCGGCCGACCGGATCCGAGGGGTCCGGATCGAGGCCGGCGCCGGGCCGCATCTCGATGTCGGCGGGGTGGACGGGGATCCGGCAGGCCGGGCACTCGCCGTACGGGCCGAGCTCGGTGCCGCAGTCGACGTGGTGGAAGTGACGCATGGGCGCGGTCCCGGGCAGGTGCTCGCGCCCCCACAGTCCGAGCGAGCGCAGGACGGGCCACAGGGCGATGCCGCGCTCGGTGAGCACGTACTCGTCGCGCGGCGGCGCCTGCGAGTAGCGGCGCCGGTCGAGGACGCCGGCGTCGACGAGGGCCTGGAGGCGGGCGGCGAGGACGGCGCGGGGGGCGCCGAGGTGGGTGAGGAAGTCGTTGTAGCGGCGGACGCCGTAGAAGGCGTCGCGCACGACGAGGAGGGTCCAGCGCTCGCCGATGACTTCGAGGGCGCGGGCGATGGAGCACTGCTGGGTGGCGTAGTCCTTGCCGAGGGCCATGGGGAGCAGTGTAGTCGCGCGGGTTCAATGATTGAACCCATCCTGCTACGGTCAAGGTTCATTGAACGAACCGAGGTACGAGACCAGGTAAGCGAGCAGGAAGCCGAGGTCCCCGCCATGCCCCGCCGCGCCACACCATCCGCGCCGACTGCACCATCCGCGCCGTCCCCGCCGACCGCACCATCCGCCCGGGAGGCCCGGGAAGCTCGGGAAGCCCGGAAGGCCCGGGAAGCTCTCGAAGCCACGGGAGCCGCAGGAGCCGCAGGAGCCGCAGGAGACCCGACGGCCTCGGCCGCCTCTGCCGCCTCGGCCGGCGGGGCGGGCCCGCGCGCGACCCTCGCCGTCACCAGCGCCGCCACCGCGCTCACGCTGATGAACTACACGGCCCCGATGCTCACCCTCACCGACACCGCCCGCGCCTTCGGCACCCCGGCCTCCGCGCAGGCATGGCTGCTCAACGGCACCCCGCTCGGCCTCGCCGTCCTGCTCCTCGTGGCCGGCAGCCTCGCCGACGGTCACGGGCGGCGCCGGGTCTTCCTGCTCGGCACCCTCGGCCTCGGCCTCACCACCGCCCTCGGCGCGCTCGCGACCTCCACCCTCACCTTCACGCTGGCGCGCGTCACCCAGGGCGCGGCGAGCGCCGCCGTCCTCGCGGCAAGCCTGGGCCTGCTCGCCCACGCGTATCCCGCGGGCACGGACAGGATCCGGGCGACCGGCGTGTGGGGTGCGTTCGTGAGCGCCGGCATCGCGCTCGGCCCGCTGCTCGCGGGCGCCGTCGGCGATCTGGCCGACTGGCGCTGGACGTACGGGGCGCTGGGCGCGGCCACGCTGGCGGTGGCGGCGCTCGGCACCCGTACCCTCACCGAGTCCCGGGCCCCGCGCGAGGGACGCCCGGACCTCGCCGGGGCCGTGACGCTCGGTCTCGCCCTGGCGGCCCTGCTCACCGCGCTCACCCTCGGCAGGGACGGCTGGCTGCGTCCGCCGGTGGGGCTCCTGGGGCTCGCCTTCCTCGTTCTGGGCGCGGTGTTCGTGGTGGTCGAGCGGCGCGGCCGGGCGCCGATGATCGACCTGGGACTGTTCCGCCGGCCGGCGTTCCGGGCGGCGACGGCGGGGGCGCTGTTCACGGGCCTCGCGGTGATCGGCTTCTTCAGCGTGCTGCCCGCGCTGCTCCAGCGGGGTGCGGGCATGACGCCGCTGACCACGGCCTGGCTGTTCCTGCTCTGGTCCGGCACGGCGTTCGCGGTGGCGCTGCAGGCGCGCCGCCTCGCGGGCCGGCTGTCCGCCCCGTACCAACTGGTCCTCGGCTTCGTGCTCTCGGCGGCCGGGACGCTCGTCCTGTACGGCGCGCTGGCCCCGGTCGTCTGGCCGCGCCTCCTGCCCGGCCTGGTGGTGGCGGGCGCGGGCAGCGGCCTGCTGAACGCGGCGCTGCCGCGGCTGGCCGTGGACTCCGTACCGCAGGAGCGGGCGGCGATGGGCTCGGGCGCGAACAACACGGCCCGCTACATCGGCTCCGCGGCGGGTGTGGCGCTCTGCCTGGCCGTGGCGACGGCGGGCGCCGACGCGGCCCCGCTCGTCTCGGCGGCCCTCGGCCTGGGCGGGGCGGCGGTCACGCTCGCGGCGGGACGAGCCTGGCCCACACGACGAGCCGGTAGCGGGAGCTGAACTCGGGCGTGCAGGTGGTGAGGGTGAGGTAGGCGCCGGGTGTGTCGTAGCCGTACGACGGCTTGTGGAGCGACCGGGGTACGGGGGCGATGACGCCGATGTCGCGGGGCGAGGTCTGCGGGAGGGTGCGGTCGACGCGGTAGGTGTGGGTGCGCTCGCGGGTCCGGACGGTGAGGGTGTCGCCGGGGCGCAGCCGGTCGATGTGGCGGAAGGGCTCGCCGTGGGTGTTGCGGTGCCCGGCGAGGGCGAAGTTGCCGGTACGGCCGGGGGCGGCGGTGCCGGGGTAGTGGCCGGCGAAGCCGCGGTCGAGGACGGTCCGCTTGCCGACGCCGGGGGCGACGGGGACGGTGAGGCCGAGGCGGGGGATGCGGAGGACGGCGTAGGGGATGTCGGAGGACGCGGGCGGCGGCGGCCCGGTAGGCGACTGGGTCGTCGGCTCGGTCGTCGGGTCCGGGGGTGCCACGGTCGCCGGCTCGGAGGGTGCCGTGTCGGGGGGCTCCGAGCGCGGTGCGGAGGGTGAGGAGTCCCACTCCCGCTCGAGGTTGCGCACCTGGGCGACGGCGTCGGCGCGGGCCTGCCGGTTGGTCCACCACAGTTGGTGGACGACGAGGAGGAGGACGAGAACGCCGCAGGTGACGAGGGTTTCGGCGCCCGCCCAGAGGGCGCGGCCCAGGGGCCCGCGTCCCGCGCGCGCCTGGAGGACCACCGGACCGCGGCCCCGCCGCCGGGGCCCTCGCCGAACCAGCACGGCGGGCACCATAAGCGCTGGGGCGCCAACTCTCCAGGGGTGTACAGCAGTACGGTGGTCGACATGCGCCCCGACACGCCTGCCGATCACACCACCGAAGCCGAGCGTCTGCTCCGCACCGCGGGGCAGTACCCGGAGGACCGCGAACCCCTGCTGCTGCGCGCGGCGGCCCACCTGGAGCTGGCGGGCCACCGCGAGAGAGCGACGTCCCTGTACGACTCGCTCCTGGCCTCGTCCCCCGCCGCGCCCCTCCTCATCCGGGCGCTGAAGGCGGCGAACCTGTGGGAGTACGGGCACGAGGCCGAGGCCCGGGCGATCATCGAGGGCGTCCGGCGGGCCCGCCCCACGGAGCCGGCGCCGTGGGAGATCGTCGCGGAGACGCTGGAGTCACACGACGAGCTGGAGGCGTCGGAGGCCACCTTCTCGGAGGCGGCCGCCCTGCTCGTGGTGCCGGGCGAGGAGGTCTCCTTCGCGGTGCAGTCCCTCCTGGCGGCCCGCCACCGGGTCCGCCGCCTGCTGGCGCTGCCGCACGACGACCACGACGTCCTGGCGGACCGCCTCCACACGGGGGACGTGGCCCTGGACGAGCTCCACGACCCCAAGCGCCTGTGGTCCCTCGGCTCCTCCGACCCGGCCGAGCTCCAGGCCGAGATCGCCCGCCTGCGCTCCGAGCTCGGCTCCTACCGCACGGCCCTCTCCCGCCCCTTCCCGGTCGCCGTCCTCCACTGGCCGGAAGCCGAACTGGACGAGCTGCTGGCCGCCTACCCGGAGCTGGAAGCCGAGTACCCCACCTACCGGGCCCACCTCACCGACATCGAGGCGTCCCTCCGCGAACTCGCCCAGTCCGGCACCCCCAACCTGGGCATCGTCCCGGCCACGGTCCCCTCCTACGAGGCATTCGCCGCCTCCGAGTCCTCCACCCCGGCCAACCCCGACCTCCTCCCCCAATACGCCACCACCCTCGCCGCCCGCGGCCGCGCCACCCCCTGGCCCCCGGCAAGGGGCGCTGCGTGCTGGTGCGGCTCGGGGCGGACGTACGGGGAGTGCCACGGGGCGGAGTGAGACCACCCAAGTCCGCTGGGACGCGCCGAGCAAGCGGCTGACCACCACCAATCCACGGGGAGCACACTCTTGCCTGAGGAGTCGACGCACAGCACGACCGGCTATCTCACTGCCTTCACTTCGCTGCAAGTTGACCGGTCGTCGGGCCAACCGGCGCGCCATCAACCGATCGTCCTTCTCTGGGCCATGGGGCGGGCCCTACAAGGCAGGAAGCGGCTGACCTATTGGCATGAAGCCAAGAAAGAGCTGACGGAGCTGCTCGAACGATACGGTTTGCCGGGCTCAACACCCTCGCCAGAATTCCCCTTCGCCGCCTTGCACCGATCATCCCTGTGGACCCTCGAAAACCTCACGGAGGACGTCCCGCAGGCGCGTGGGTCCCGACTTCGCCCCTGGCTTGACCAGCACAATCCCCTGGGCGGCCTTGAGCTGGACTTGTACAACCTTCTCGCCAAGGACAGCGCTTTTCGCGAGCGGGCCGTCTGTTCACTCTTGCAGACGTACTTCACTGACACGCCCTGGGAAGAGATCCTTTGCGCCGTTGGTTTGCAAGATGAGCCATTCGACGGCTTCGGACCTCCACCCTACGTCCCGATAGGGACAACCTTCCCCAATCGAGATGCACTCGCGGCAGCCAATATCCACAGGCCGCTACAGGGCGGCATCTGGGGCAAGCAGAACGAAGAGGCGAAGTCCATCGTCGTGTCAGGGGGCTATGCCGACGACGAGGATTACGGCTCAGAGATCATCTACACCGGTCAGGGTGGCGTCACCGCGGGTCGCCACACTCATGATCAGACACTCACACGGGGCAACTCGGCGCTGGTGAACAGTGCAGCTTCCGGGACTCCGGTGCGGGTCATCCGAGGTGCCGGCCGCCACTCAGAACACGCTCCCCATTCCGGCCTGAGATATGACGGACTTTATCGGGTCGAGGACTACTGGTCGGAGCGCCGCCGCGAGGATGGGCACCGCATTTGGCGTTATCGCCTGCGTGCCGTGAATGACACTCCTGTGGCCGACGTGCCGGCCCCGCGGCCCCCTCTCCTCTCGCTGAGCGACATCGACAGCGAGTCGGAGGCACGCCCCGGCCGTCGCCAGGCGACCATCCAGCGCATCATTCGCAGCACACAGCGGGCGAACCGAGTAAAGAGACTGCACGACTACACCTGCCAGGTCTGCGGCATCCGTATCGATACACCCACGGGAGCCTACGCCGAAGCTGCTCACATCAAGCCCCTCGGACGCCCCCACAACGGCCCAGACCGTACAGACAATATTCTTTGCCTGTGCCCCAATCACCATGTCGCATTCGACTTCGGGATGCTCACCATTGAGGAGGACGGGAGTATACGCGAGCGGGGCGGCGAAAGCCGGGGGAAGCTGCGTACGGCGCAAGGGCACGTGGTGAACCCGGATTTCCTCGGCTACCACCGGGACCATCACGACCACCGAGAGAGCTAGGAGCTAGCACCTCGCTACGCTCGTACGGAAACGTCCGTTCGAGAACGAGGTGGTTCCATGCCCACACCCTCTCCCCCGCCATCGCCGCCGCCGGCCTCGTCGGTGGCTACGCCGTCGCCCGGTGGACCAAGAAGCGGCCGCTCGGTGGGGTGGTGTTGGCCGTGTCTGGTGGGGTGGCCGCGCGGGAGTGGCAGCGAGTGGCTGGGGGGAAGGCGGCGGCCGGGCTGGGGGCCGCCTATGTGGCCGCGTTCGCCGGGTCGCACCCGCTGGCGAAGAAGATCGGGGCGTGGCCGGCCGTCTTCTCGGTGGCCGGGGCCGTAGCCGGGGCCTCCTGGGCCGTCACCCGCAAGGCAAGCTGAGCCTACGGTCACGCGCCCCTCCCGGGGCCCCGCAAGCCGTCACGCGCCCGCCTCCTCGGCCGTGACCCGCGAGCCGTCACCCGCCCGCCCCCTCACCCACCCACCGCATGACTCACCGTGTGGATCAGCAGGCCCGCCAGCGCGCCCACCACCGTGCCGTTGATGCGGATGAACTGGAGGTCGCGGCCGATGTTGGCCTCGATCTTGCGGGAGGTCTGGGTGGCGTCCCAGCCGGCGATCGTGTCGGTGATCAGGGAGGTGATCTCGGCGCGGTAGGTGGTGACCACGTAGGCGGCCGCGTCCTCCGCCCAGCCCTCGACCTTCGCCTGGAGGCGCTCGTCCTCGGAGAGGCGGGTGCCCAGGGAGATCAGGGAGGCGCGGGCGCGGCGGCGGAGCTGGCTGCGGTCGTCCTCGGCGGCGGCCAGAATCAGGGCGCGCACCGACGACCAGGCCGAGGCGATGACGTCCTGCACCTCGGGGCGGGCCAGCAGCTCGGACTTCAGGCGCTCGACCCTCGCCCGGGTGTCGGTGTCGGCCTGGAGGTCGGCGGCGAAGTCCGTCAGGAAGCGGTCGATCGCGCCCCGCGCCGGGTGGGCCGGCATGTCGCGCATCTCCGTGACGAAGCGCAGCAGCTCCTTGTAGACCCGCTCCCCCACGCGCCGGTCCACGAAGCGCGGGGTCCAGCCCGGCGCGCCGCCCTGGACCGCCTCCATCACCGACTCGCCGTGCGTGACCAGCCAGTCGTGGGCGCGGGCGCAGATCAGGTCCACCGCCCGGTGGTGGGCGCCGTCGGAGACCACCCGCTCCAGGGTCTTGCCGAGGCCCGGCCCGATCTCGGCGGCCTCGGCCCGCCGGGTGATCGCCTCGCCGACGATCGCCTGCACGTCGGAGTCCCGCAGGACCGTGAGGGCGCCCCGCAGCGCCGCGGCCAGTTCGGAGGTGACCCGGTCCGCGTGCGCCGGGTCCGCCAGCCACGTCCCGAGGCGGCTCGCGATGCCGAGGCCGCGCAGCCTGCCCCGTACGACATCGGCGGACAGGAAGTTCTCCCCCACGAAGGTGCCCAGCGAGGCGCCGAGCTGGTCCTTCTTCGTGGGGATGATCGCGGTGTGCGGGATCGGCAGGCCCAGCGGGCGCCGGAACAGCGCCGTCACCGCGAACCAGTCCGCGAGCGCGCCGACCATGCCCGCCTCCGCCGCCGCGGCCACATAACCGGCCCAGGCCCCGGCGCCCGCGGACTCCGCCCAGGTGGCCAGGGCGTAGACGACCGCCACGAAGCCGAGGAGCGACGTGGCGAACGCCTTCATCCGGCGTACGCCCCTGCTCTTCTCCTCGTCCGCCGCCGTGTACGTGAAGCTCACCATCGCGCCACCACCTCACCTGCCTGCCCGTCCGGAACCGGCCTATCTGACTGACTCCCCGGCCCCGTCCCGAGTTCCCGCGTACATCTTCGCGATCACCGCCTCGATGTCCGGCTCCCGCACCGACAGGTCCACCAACGGGTACGCGGCCGCCACCGCCGCCACCACCGGCGCCGCCGACGCGTGGGACGGCAGCGCGAGGAACTGGCGCGGTCCCTCCGCCCGTACGAAGCGGGCGCCCGGCACCTCGATCGGTGCCGTCTCCCGCGCCAGGTCGACGACGAGCAGCCGCTCGCTCTCGCCCGCCGCGTGCAGGCCGGCGAGCTCACCGTCGTACATCAGGCGGCCGTGGTCGATGACCATGACCCGGGAGCAGAGCTGCTCGATGTCGGTGAGGTCGTGGGTGGTCAGCAGCACGGTCGTGCCGCGCGTGGCGTTCAGCTCGCGCAGGAACTCCCGCACCTTCGCCTTGGACACGACGTCCAGGCCGATGGTCGGCTCATCGAGGTAGAGCACGTCCGGGTCGTGCAGCAGGGCCGCGGCGATGTCGCCGCGCATCCGCTGGCCGAGGGAGAGCTGCCGTACGGGTACGTCGAGCAGTTCGCCGAGGTCCAGGAGCTCGACGCAGCGGGCCAGGTTCTCCCGGAAGCGGTCGTCGGGGATGCGGTACATGCGGTGGGTCAGCCGGTACGAGTCGCGCAGCGGCAGGTCCCACCACAGGGTGGTGCGCTGGCCGAAGACCACGCCGATGCGCGCCGCCAGCCTGGCCCGCTCGCGCTGCGGGTCGATGCCGGCGACGCGCAGGCGCCCGCCGCTCGGGGTGAGGATGCCGGTGAGCATCTTGATGGTGGTGGACTTCCCCGCCCCGTTGGGGCCGATGTAGCCGACCATCTCCCCCTTCTCCACGGTGAAGGAGATGCCGTCGACCGCTCTGACCTCCCGCTTCTCGCGGCGCAGCAGACCGGCCCGCCTCCTGACCGTGAAGACCTTCTCCACCTCGTCCAGTTCGATGAATCCCACGGCGTCTCAGCTTCCTGTCGATCGGTAGCCACGGAGGCCCGCCCGCCACGCCCACCCCGCGACCGCGCAGCACAGCGCCGCGACCAGCGGCGAGGCGAACGCCGTCCAGGCCGGCACCCCGGCCGGGGCCGGCCGGCCGAGCACGTACAGGGCGGGCAGCCAGTTGACGAAGGCGAGCGGCACGACGTAGACGACGCCCCGCACCAGGTCCTGGGCGAAGATCGTCGGCGGGTACTGCAGGAGGGTGTTGCCGCCGTACGTGAACGAGTTGGTGACCTCCGCCGCGTCCTGCATCCAGAACAGCGCCGACGCGCCGATCACCATCACCGCGGCGAAGATCAGCGCACCGCTCAGCAGCATCACCGGCAGCAGGAGCACCTTCACCGGCGTCCAGGCCACGTCCAGCAGGACCAGTCCCCACACCAGGACCAGCAGGCCCTGGGCGAGCCGCCCGAGCCGCCGCAGCGCGAACCTGTCCGCCGCGACCTGGGCGAGGACCGGGGCCGGCCGCAGCAGGAAGGTGTCCAGGGAGCCGTCGCGCACCCGCTTGCCCATCCTCGGCAGCGAGCCCATGACCAGGTCCGCGAGCCCGAAGGACGTCCCGGTCGTGCCGTACAGGAAGGCGACCTCCGCGAAGGAGAAGCCGCCGAGGCCCTCGACCTGACCGAACATCAGGAGGATGACGACGAAGTCGAAGAAGGTGACGGTGAAGGAGGAGACGAGGGTGAGCGCGAAGGAGGAGCGGTACGTCATGGTGGAGCGGATCCACATGGCGGCCACCATCCGGTACGTACGCCAGGACTCGCCGGCGCTCCGGTACGCGCGCACGTGGGGCCCTCCGCCGGCCCTCCCGTACGCGCGCGCCGACACCTCCACGGGCTGGTCAGCCACCCTGCACCACCACCTTCCGCGTCGCCGCCGCCTGCGCCGCCCGGCCCGCCGCGAGGAGGACGACCGCCCAGCATGCCTGGAAGCCGTACGCCCGGAGCAGCCCCCAGCCCTCGTACCGCTCCAGGTAGACATCGGCCGGCACCTGGAGCAGTGACGCCCACGGCAGCATCCGCGCCACCTCGCCCAGGGCGCCCGGGAAGACGTTCAGCGGGAGCAGCATCCCGGAGAAGAACAGGCCGCCGAGCCAGGCGACCTGGACCACGCCCTGGCCGTCGAGGAGCCAGAAGGCGCTCATGGCGACCAGGTACCAGAGGGCGAAGCCGACGACCGAGCCGAGCATCACGGCGGTGACGAAGGCGGGCCAGGTCCCGGGGCGGGTCGGGAGGGTGACGTCGAAGACGAGGGCGCCGAAGGTCATGGGGACGACGCCGCGGCCGAGCAACTGGAAGGCGGAGCGGCCCAGGTTGACGGCGAACCACCAGGACTGGAGGTCGGCGGGCCGGTAGAGGTCGACCGCGATGTCGCCCGTCCGGATCCGCTCGATGAGCTCGTCCTCGAAGCCGCCGCCCATCAGTCCGCAGACGGTGATGAGCCCCTGGCCGATCCACACATAGGCGAGGGCGTCGCCCATGGCGTATCCGCCGAGGCCGGGGCG
The DNA here is from genome assembly GCF_040612775.1 of Streptomyces sp. NPDC006339. NCBI lineage: Bacteria > Bacillati > Actinomycetota > Actinomycetes > Kitasatosporales > Streptomycetaceae > Streptomyces > Streptomyces sp. NPDC006339. Next base: position 46,867 of record NZ_JBEXQW010000007.1, on the reverse strand, counting down.
GGCGTCCCACAGGGCCATATAGGTGTACGACAGGATGAAGCCGAAGACCGTGTTGGTGAACACGCCCGCAGCCGTGGCCACCCGGTAGGTGGCATGGCGCCGGAAACCACCGGCGGCCACCGTCGCGTAGAGCCGCAGCACACCCCACCCCTCTCCGCTCGGACCCTATCGGCATCAAAGCGCACGACCTTAGTGGGATTTCCCGTGCCGCCGCGACCGGTTTTCCCGCCCCATGGGACTCCTTGAGGGCAGGATGTGGTGCTATGTCCCCTTCATCCGGTACGCGTGAGGTGCGGTCCGCCGCACCTTCCTGGGAACCACGGGACCCGACCGTCCCCGCCCCGCCCTCCCGCCCGCGCCGGCCCCGCCGCATCCTGCGGCGCCTGTTCGGCCTCGTCGTCCTCGGCGTCCTGCTCCTGCTCGGCGGCCTCCTCGCCGGCTATCTCCTCGTGGACATCCCGCCCGCCAACGCCACCGCGGTCGCCCAATCCAACCTCTTCCTCTACCGCGACGGCACCCCGATCGCCCGCGACGGCGAGATCGACCGGGAGAACGTCAGCCTGCGACGCGTGCCGGTCACCGTCCAGCACGCCGTCCTCGCCGCCGAGGAGCGCGACTTCCGCACCTCGCCGGCCGTCGACCCCCGGGCCATGCTCCGCGCCACCTGGAACACCCTCTCCGGCAAGGGCCGCCAGTCCGGCTCCACCATCACCCAGCAGTACGTCAAGAACTACTACCTCGGCCAGGAACAGACCCTCACCCGCAAGGCCAAGGAGTTCTTCATCGCGCTCAAGCTGGGCCGCGAGAAGACCAAGGACGAGATCCTCGAGGGCTACCTGAACACCAGTTACTTCGGCCGCAACGCCTACGGCATCCAGGCCGCCGCCCGCGCCTACTACGGCAAGGACGCCCACGACCTCGACACCGCCGAGGGCGCGTACCTCGCCTCGCTGCTCAACGCCCCCAACGCGTACGACGTCGCCTCCCACCCCGAGAACCGCGAGCGGGCGCTCGCCCGCTGGCACTACGTCCTCGACGGCATGGTCAAGAAGGGCTGGCTCACCCCCGCCGCCCGCGCCGCCGCCGTCTTCCCCGCCCCGCAGCCCGCGCGCCCCTCCACCGGGCTGTCCGGACAGCGCGGCTATCTGGTCCAGGCGGTCGAGCAGTATCTGACCGAGCACGCCGTCGTCGACGAGAAGACCCTCGCCGCCGGCGGCTTCCGAATCACCACCACCCTGGAACCGGCCAAGCAGGACGCCTTCGTGAAGGCCGTCGAGGAGCACGTCACCTCCAAGCTCGACCCGGACCGCAACCCCGTCGACCGTCACGTACGGGTCGGGGGCGCGGCCATCGAGCCGGCGAGCGGCAAGGTCGTCGCGCTCTACGGGGGCGTCGACTACACCCGGCAGTTCGTCAACAACGCCACCCGCCGCGACTACCAGGTCGGCTCCACCTTCAAGCCCTTCGTCCTCGCCACCGCGCTCCAGCACGGCGCCCAGACGCAGGAGGGCGAGCGGATCACCCCGCACACCCTCTACGACGGCGACAACCGCCGCCCGGTGCAGGGCTGGAGCGGCCCGTACTACGACCCGGCCAACGAGGACGACACCGACTACGGCGAGATCACCGTGCGGTCCGCCACCGACCACTCGGTGAACACCGTCTACGCGCAGATGGCCGTGGACGCGGGGCCCGCCCGGGTCCGCGAGACCGCCGTGGCGCTGGGACTGCCGGCGAAGACCCCGGACCTCAACGCCAGTCCGTCCATCGCGCTCGGCCCGGCCACGGCGAGCGTCCTGGACCTCGCGCAGGCGTACGCCACGCTCGCGAACCACGGCCGCCGCGGCCCGTACACCCTGGTCGAGAAGGTCACCCGGGACGGCGAGGAGTTCCCGCTGCCGGCCGGCGGGGCCCGGCAGGTGATCGGCCGCGAGGCCGCCGACACGACGACCGCGGTGCTGCGGAGCGTCGTCGAGGGCGGCACGGGGACGGCGGCGCTGGCGGCCGGGCGGCCCGCGGCGGGCAAGACGGGCACGGCGGAGGACGACAAGGCGGCCTGGTTCGCCGGCTACACCCCGGAGCTCGCCACCGTGGTGGCGATGATGGGCCAGGACCCGGAGTCGGGCCGGCAGCTCCCGCTGTACGGGGCGCTCGGACTGCCGCGGATCAACGGCGGCGGGGCGCCGGCGGAGATCTGGGCCCGGTTCACCCGCGACGCGCTCGCCGGAGTGCCGCCGAAGGACTTCGACCTGCGGCTGATGCCGGGCGCCGAGGACGGGCCGCCGTTCGGGGAGGACGGCCCGGAGGGGTACGAGGGGCCGGGCGCGGCCCGCCCGCCGCGCGGACCGAAGCCGTGGGCGCCGGGGATGCCGTGGACGCCCTGGACACCGAGGGCGGACGTACGAGGGGAACCGGGCGGACCGGGAGAGCCCGACCCGCGTACGGACCCGCGTACGGACCTCCGGGCGGACCCGCTGCCGGCCCCTCGGGCGGAGCCGCGGTGGCAGGCGGAGGTCCCTCCGGCGCCGGGTCCCGAGGCGCAGGCACCGCAGGCCGCGCAGCCGCCGCAGGCGGAGGCTCCCCCGCCGGGCGGGCCCGGCCCGGGGGCCGCCGAACCGCCGATGCCGGCTCCGGGCCCCGCCGACGGCCCGGCCGGGCCGCTCGACGGGCCGCTCGGCGGGCCGGGCGGTGGACCGGGCGGCGGACCGGGCGGTGCTCCTGTCAGTGCCCCGACGTCGCCTTGAGGCCCACCACGGCCACCAGGAGCAGACACACGAAGAAGATCCGGGCGGCGGTCGCCGGCTCACCGAGCACCACCATGCCGAGCACCGCCGCACCGGCCGCACCGATGCCGACCCACACGCCGTAGGCGGTACCGATCGGAAGGGTCTTGGCGGCCTGCGAGAGCAGCAGCATCGAGGCGACGATCCCGGCGGCGGTGAACACACTGGGCCACAGCCGGGTGAAGCCCTCGGTGTACTTCATGCCGATCGACCAGCCGACCTCGAGCAGACCGGCGACGATGAGAAGAACCCAGGCCATGACGACGAACACCTCCGCGAGACGGATCAACAGGGGTGCGTCGTCTTGTCGTGAAACCCGGTACGGCGCGTCTCGTCGGGGTGATTCCAGGCTAGCAAAGAACGGGCGAAGGGCCTGGTGACACCGGCCACCAGGCCCTTCGGCACAACGATCGGACCGCCGGACCCGAAGCCGGACCGCCGGACCCGAGGCCGGACCGCCGGGCCGCCGCCTAGAGGTAGAGCCCGGTCGAGTCGGAGGCGCCCTGGAAGCGGTCCGCGGCCACCGCGTGCAGATCGCGCTCGCGCATCAGGACGTACGCCACGCCCCGCACCTCGACCTCGGCGCGGTCCTCGGGGTCGTACAGGACCCGGTCGCCGATCTCGACGGTACGGACGTTCTGCCCGACCGCGACGACCTCGGCCCAGGCAAGACGGCGACCGACCGCCGCGGTCGCCGGGATCAGGATGCCGCCGCCCGAGCGACGCTCCCCCTCGGGGGTGTCGGTCCGGACCAGGACGCGGTCGTGGAGCATCCGGATGGGCAGCTTGTCGTGCGTGTTCTCGCTCACGGTCCGAACCTACCTGCCCGGGCGTGTCGCCCGTACCCGGGACCGGATCAGGGACCGGTTCCGGGACCGGTGCACGTGACGGGAGCCGTTCACCGCCTGCCCTTGCGGGAGGACACGGCGATCAGCCCGACGACCGCGACGGCGACCAGCGCCACCGGGACCACCCGCTCCAGGCGGGGCGTGCCGTCGGCGTCGGTGAAGCGGGCCTTCACGTCCGAGACGACGCGGTTGACGGCGACGAACGCCCGTCCGGCGGTGTGGTCGACCTGGGCGGCGACCTTCGCCTTCGCGTCCCCGATGATCGTCTTCGGGTGCATCCGAATGCCGATCTCGTCGAGAGTGACGGCGAGCTGCTCGCGCCGGCGGACGATGTCCGCCTCGATCTGCGCAGGGGTCCTGGCGTCCGACACCGCGCTGCCTCCGTAGTCGTGTTCCGGTCGTTGTGGACAGTCTGTCAGCTTCGGGCCGCCGGGGTTGTCACACACCCCCATTAGGCTGGGTCGTCGTACGCGTACGACCCCCGAGGAGAGCCATGAGCGAGCGACTGCAGCCCGGCGACACCGCCCCCGCCTTCACCCTTCCCGACGCGGACGGCAACGAGGTCTCGCTCGCGGACCACAAGGGCCGCAAGGTCATCGTCTACTTCTACCCCGCCGCCCTCACCCCGGGCTGCACCAAGCAGGCGTGCGACTTCACCGACAACCTGGACCTCCTGGCCGGCGCCGGCTACGACGTCATCGGCGTGTCGCCGGACAAGCCGGAGAAGCTGGCGAAGTTCCGCGAGAAGGAGAGCCTGAAGGTCACGCTGGTCGGCGACCCGGACAAGAAGGTCCTGGAGGCGTACGGCGCCTTCGGCGAGAAGAAGCTCTACGGCAAGACGGTGACGGGCGTGATCCGCTCCACCGTCGTGGTCGACGAGGACGGCAAGGTCGAGCGCGCCCTCTACAACGTGAAGGCCACCGGCCACGTCGCCAAGATCCTCAAGGACCTGAAGATCGAGGGCTGAGCCCCCACGCCCCGCCCCGGCCGCCGCGCCCTCCCCGCGTGACGCGGGTCGCACTCGCGGCCGGATTCCGTTTGGGATCGGCGTGACCGTGCAGGAGTCCTTCCCGGAGCATCCCCGGAGAAAGGACGTACGGCCATGCCGGCCCCCGACCACGACACCCCGGCCGATCCGGACGCCCTGCGGCGACATCCCCGGCTGTTCCGGGCGGTCACCCGCCGGCAGCGGCCCAGGCTGCGCCGGACCGACATCACGGTGACCGACGAGGCGGCCGTCAAGCGGGCGGTACGGGCCGCCTCCCTCGGCAACGCCATGGAGTGGTTCGACTTCGGCGTCTACGCCTACCTGGCCGTCACCCTCGGCCATGTCTTCTTCCCCTCGGGCAACGACACGGTGCAGCTCCTGTCGTCGTTCGCGACCTTCGCCGTCGCCTTCCTGATCCGGCCGCTGGGCGGCATGGTCTTCGGCCCCATGGGTGACCGGCTCGGCCGCAAGAAGGTCCTGGCCCTGACCATGATCCTCATGGCGGTCGGCACCTTCGCGATCGGTCTGATCCCGTCGTACGCCTCCATCGGTTTCTGGGCGCCGGTGCTGCTCGTGTTCTTCCGGATGGTGCAGGGCTTCTCGACGGGCGGCGAGTACGGGGGCGCCTCGACCTTCATCGCCGAGTACGCGCCGGACCGCCGGCGCGGCTACTTCGGCAGCTTCCTGGAGTTCGGCACCCTGGCCGGCTACGTCGGCGCGGCGGGCCTGGTCACGGCCCTGACCGCGTGGCTGGGGCCGGACACGATGGAGGCGTGGGGCTGGCGGGTGCCGTTCCTGGTGGCCGGGCCGCTGGGCCTCGTCGGCCTCTACCTGCGGATGCGCCTGGACGAGACGCCCGCCTTCCGCAAGCTGGAATCGGAGTCGGCGCACGCCTCGGAGGCCGCGGACACGGTGGAGACGACGACCAAGGGCGATCTGGGCCGGATCTTCCGGGAGCAGTGGCGGGCGCTCGTCCTGTGCGTGGCGCTGGTCGGCGCGTACAACATCACCGACTACATGTTGCTGTCGTACATGCCGACGTATCTCTCCGACGAGCTCGGCTACAGCGAGACCCACGGCCTGCTGGTGCTGCTGGTCGTGATGGTGCTGATGATGCTGCTGATCACTCAGGTGGGGCGGCTGAACGACCGGTTCGGCCGCAAGCCGGTGCTGATGGCGGGGATGCTCGGCTTCCTCTTCCTGTCGCTGCCCGCCTTCCTGCTGATCGGCCAGGGCGGGGTGCCGGCGATCACGGCGGGCATGCTGATGCTGGGCCTGTCGCTGCTCTGCATGCTGGGCACCATGTCGGCCGCCCTCCCGGCCCTCTTCCCGACCTCCCTGCGCTACGGCTCCCTGTCGGTCGGCTACAACGTCTCCACCTCCCTCTTCGGCGGCACGACCCCCCTGGTCATCACCGCCCTGATCGGCGCGACCGGCAGCAGCCTCATGCCCGCCTACTACGCGATGGGCGCGGCCCTGGTCGGCGTCATCGCCGTGGCCTGCATGAAGGAGACCGCCCAGCGCCCCCTGGAGGGCTCCCCGCCGGCGGTGGAGACGCACGAGGAGGCGGCGGAGATCGTGATGGCGGGGGCGCCGGAACCGAAGTTCTGAGCACGGGCCGTTCGTACGCGACATCGGTACGCGATATGACGTGACCGTCCGATATTCGGCTCGTTAATCCGTGCGAGGCCACGAACGGGTGGCCGAGCACGGAGGGGGCTCGATGGGGACGAGCGCGTATACGAGGGAACGGCTCGAAGCGGCGGCGCGAGGGGCGCGGACGTTGTCGGAGGCGCTGGAGCGGCTGGGGGTGGATCCGAGGACTTCGACACGGCGGTACGTGGCGGGGCGGATGCGAAGCCTTGGGGTGGACACGTCGCACTTCGAGCGGGAGGGGGTGCGGTGGACGAGGGAGGTGCTGGCGGAGGCGGTGGCGGCGTCCACGAACATGTGGGAGGTGCTGCGACGGCTGGGAGTGGAACTCGTCGGTGGTCAGCACACGCACATCAGTCGGCGGGTGAAGGCGTTCGGCATCGACACGTCGCACTTTCGGGCGCCGGATCGGCGGGGGGAGAGTCGGCGACGCCGTACGCCAGAAGCTCTGCTCGTCGAGCAGGATGGCCCGCACCCGCGTCGCATCCCGAGCGAACGGATCGCGAGGGCGATGACGGAGTCCGGGGTACCACAGCGATGCGCGCTGTGTGGGATGGAGCCAGTGTGGCAAGGAGAGCCCCTGCCGCTGGAGGTCGACCACGTGGACGGCAACTGGCGCAACAACCGCCTCGGGAACCTGCGTTTCCTCTGCCCCAACTGCCACTCCACTACGGACACATATCGCGGTCGGGGCAAAGGGCGCGCCCGATGAGGAACGGGGTGCGGTACACGCGTGCGCGGCTGGCCGAAGCAGCCGCGCGGTGCGCGGACATCTACGAGGTCATGGCCTTCTTCGGCACGCAGCCTTGTGACAAGCTGCGCCGCTACTTGTTGAAGCGCTTCGCCCACTACGGCATCGACATCTCGCACTTTCCGCACCGGCGGCGTGGCGAACAACCGCCACGCCCGACACCGGAAGACCTGCGGACCGCTGTCGAGCAGTCGATCTCCATCGCCGGCGCTCTGCGTACTCTGGGCAGGGCGGACACCGGTCGCGTGCGCGCGTTGTTCCGGCAGTGGGTCGCAGATGACGGCCTCGACACCGGCCACTTCTTCGGGCAGGCGCACCAGCGAGGGAAGCCGGGCAAGGCCAAGGGCGCGGCAGAGATTCTGGTCCTGCACAGCGGTGCGCGAAGGACCCGGACGCATCTGCTCCGCCGTGCATTGCACGAGGTGGGTGCCCCCGAGGAATGCGCCCGGTGCGGCATCGGCCCCGAGTGGCTCGGCAAGCCGATGACACTGGAGGTCGACCACATCAACGGTGACTGGAGCGACGATCGGCGCGAGAACCTGAGGCTGCTGTGTCCCAACTGCCACGCGATCACGGACACCTGGTGCCGCGGCGGGAATCGGCGTACTTCTTAGGCGGACGTGCCTTCACCGGTAGCATGGCTGGGCGAGCGGCCGTTGCTGAATGGTATAAGCGGAGGTTTTAGGTGCCTCTGGGCGTTTCGCCCATGTGGGTTCGAATCCCATCGGCCGCACCCTTTCGAAACGAAGGCCCACCCACCACAGGCGGGTGGGCCTTCGTTTTCAGCCCAGCAGTTCCTTCACCACCGGCACGAGGGCACGGAACGCCTTGCCCCGGTGGCTGATCGCGTTCTTCTGGGCCGGCGTCAGTTCGGCGCAGGTGACCTCGTAGCCCTCGGGCTGGAGGATCGGGTCGTAGCCGAAGCCGTTGGTGCCGGTGGGCTCGTGGCGGAGGACGCCGGGCATGCGGCCTTCGACGACGCGTTCGGTGCCGTCGGGGAGGGCGAGGGCGGCGGCGCAGGCGAAGTGGGCGGCGCGGTGGGGGGTGTCGATGTCGGCGAGCTGGGCCAGGAGGAGGTCGAGGTTGGCCTTGTCGTCGCCGTGGCGGCCGGCCCAGCGGGCGGAGAAGATGCCGGGGGCGCCGCCGAGGACGTCGACGCAGAGGCCGGAGTCGTCGGCGACGGCGGGCAGGCCGGTGGCGCGCGCGAGAGCGTGGGCCTTGAGGAGGGCGTTCTCGGCGAAGGTGACGCCGGTTTCCTTGACGTCGGGGATGTCGGGGTACGCGTCCGCGCCGACGAGCTCGTGGTCGAGGCCGGCGTCGGCGAGGATCGCGTGGAGTTCGGTGATCTTGCCCGCGTTGCGGGTGGCGAGGATCAGACGGGTCATGCCCTGATTATCCGGTCCTCGCCCGAGGGTCCGCCGGGTGCCTAGCCGGGGGTGCAGACCTTGCCGATCTCGGTGGCCGCGTCGGTGACGGGCTTGATGTCGGGGGTCGTGTCACCGTTCTTGACGGCCTCGCGGACGGTGTCGACGCCCTTGTTCAGGTCGTCGACGGCCTTGGAGAGGTCCGCGTTGTCGGTGGTGCCCTTGAGGTTGCCGAGCTCGGTGTCGATGCTGTTGAGGGCTTCTTCGATCTTGGTCGGGTCGTTGGACGCGTCGGAGACGGCCTGCTGGAGCTTGTCGACCGAGGTGGCGATCGCCTCGGCGGTCTTGACGCAGTCCATGGCCTTGTCGAGCGCCCCGCAGCCGACGAGTGCGGTGAGTGCGGCTGCCGTGGTGACAGCGAGGGCAATAGTGCGGCGGCGCTTCACGTTCGGGTCCTCCCCCAAGCTGATACGTGTGGACGGGGCGCACGGCTTTGAGGCGTGCGCCCGTAAGCGTAGAGACGCGGTGGCGTCCTACAGGGTTCCTTCGAGAGCCTTGCGCTGGAGTTCGGCGAGTTCGGCGCAGCCGCCGGAGGCCAGGTCGAGCAGGGCGTTGAGCTCCTTGCGGTCGAAGGGCTCGGCCTCGGCGGTGCCCTGGACCTCGACGAAGCGGCCGTCGCCGGTGCAGACGACGTTCATGTCGGTGTCGGCGCGGACGTCCTCCTCGTAGCAGAGGTCGAGGAGGGGGATGCCGTCGACGATGCCGACGGAGACGGCGGAGACGGTGCCGGTGAGGGGCTTGCGGCCGGCCTTGACGAGCTTCTTGCCCTGGGCCCAGGCGACGGCGTCGGCGAGGGCGACGTAGGCGCCGGTGATGGCGGCGGTGCGGGTGCCGCCGTCGGCCTGGAGGACGTCGCAGTCGAGGACGATGGTGTTCTCGCCGAGGGCCTTGTAGTCGATGACGGCGCGCAGGGAGCGGCCGATGAGGCGGGAGATCTCGTGGGTGCGGCCGCCGATCTTGCCCCGGACCGATTCCCGGTCGCCGCGGGTGTTGGTGGAGCGGGGGAGCATGGAGTACTCGCCGGTGACCCAGCCTTCGCCGCTGCCCTTGCGCCAGCGCGGGACGCCCTCGGTGACGGAGGCGGTGCAGAAGACCTTGGTGTCGCCGAAGGAGATGAGGACGGAGCCCTCTGCGTGCTTGCTCCATCCGCGTTCGATGGTGACGGGGCGGAGCTGTTCGGGGGTACGGCCGTCGATACGAGACATGCCTTGAGCGTAGTGCGTGGGAGCCGTCATGGCGGAGGGGCCCGTTCCCCTGCCGGAACGGGCCCCTCGTCAGCCGGTGTCAGCGACTCACATCATGTCTTCGATGTCGGCGGCGATCGGGTCGGCGTCGGTGCCGATGACGACCTGGATGGCGGTGCCCATCTTGACGACGCCGTGGGCGCCGGCGGCCTTGAGGGCGGCCTCGTCGACGAGGCTGGGGTCGACGACCTCGGTGCGGAGGCGGGTGATGCAACCCTCGACCTCTTCGATGTTGTCGATGCCGCCGAGGCCGGCGACGATCTTCTCAGCCTTGCTGGCCATATGTCTCTCCCTGTCCGTTCTGCGCACCGATGGTTCGCTGTGTCACGGTAACCCACGGTTGGCCCAACCTCGCGAGCGCATACCGCCGTTCTGTCGAATGATGACGATCACCGGCGGCGTGCTCCCGGCAGCCTCCGCGAGCCTACCGCAACTGGTCTACACCAGTGCATCCGCAGCACCCGCCCGCAGCACCCGTCCGCAGGCCCCAGGGAGGACGCCGATGAGTAGCGCACGTGCCGCCGCCGCACCGAAAAAATCGATGTGGGGCGGTTTCTTCCAGGGGCTGCAGAAGATGGGGCGGAGCCTTCAGCTCCCCATCGCGGTGCTTCCGGCGGCCGGCATCATCAACCGGCTCGGTCAGCCGGACGTCTTCGGCGCGGACGGCCTGGGCTGGGACAACGTCGCCAAGGTCATGTCGGGCGCGGGCGGCGCACTGCTCGACGGCAGCCTGGGGCTGCCACTGCTGTTCTGCATCGGTGTCGCCATCGGCATGGCGAAGAAGGCGGACGGGTCGACGGCGCTCGCCGCGGTGGTCGGCTTCCTCGTCTACTACACGGTGCTGCGCCAGTTCCCGAAGGACTGCCCGACGGGGACGAGGGACGTCGGCGGCGGCTGCCTGGGCGCGGACGACGCCTTCGCGGGATACACGTACCAGAATCCGGGCGTCTTCGGCGGCATCGTCATGGGCCTGCTGGCGGCGTACCTCTGGCAGCGGTTCCACCGCACCAAGCTGGTCGACTGGCTGGGCTTCTTCAACGGCCGCCGGCTCGTCCCGATCATCATGGCCTTCGTCGGCATCGTCTTCGCCGCGTTGTGTCTGTGGATCTGGCCGCCGATCGGCGACGCACTGGAGAGCTTCAGCGACTGGCTGGTGGGGCTGGGCGCCTGGGGTTCGGGCATCTTCGGCGTGGCGAACCGCGCGCTGCTGGTGATCGGTCTGCACCAGTTCCTGAACGTGCCGATCTGGTTCCAGTTCGGGTCGTACACGAAGCCGGACGGGTCCACGGTCCACGGCGACATCAGCATGTTCCTGGCGGGCGACCCGGAGGCCGGGCAGTTCACGACCGGCTTCTTCCCGATCATGATGTTCGCCCTGCCGGCGGCGGCCCTCGCGATCACCCACTGCGCCCGGCCGGAGCACCGCAAGCGGGTCGGCGGCATGATGCTGTCGGTGGCGCTGACCTCGTTCGTCACCGGCATCACCGAGCCGATCGAGTACTCGTTCCTCTTCATCGCGCCCGTGCTGTACGCGATCCACGCGGTGCTGACGGGTGTGTCGATGGCCGTGACCTGGGCGCTGGGGGTCAAGGACGGCTTCAGCTTCTCGGCGGGGCTGATCGACTACCTGATCAACTGGAACCTGGCGACCAAGCCGTGGCTGATCATTCCGATCGGTCTGGGCTTCGCGGTCGTCTACTACGTGATCTTCCGCTTCGCGATCACCAAGTTCGATCTTCCGACGCCCGGGCGCGAGCCCGAGGAGGTGGAGGAGGAGATGGACCGGGACACCACCAAGGCGTAGCGCCCGCCTCACCAGGGCCCTCGGACCGTCCGGTCCGGGGGCCTTTTGCCGTCCCCGAACCGCCCACCGCCCGGCTATGGCTCAGTGCACAGAATTCACAGGTTCCTTATCTAAGTCCCACGTGCTACAACAGGTCTACACCAGTTATTGGTGTAGACCACGCGGTCCAGACCACCGCGTTCCCGAGACGCCGCCGTCACCCCCTTTTCCCTGTCCTCTGGCGGCGCCTTGCCTACTGGAGGAAGTTGATGAGTACGGCCACCGCCCAGGCCGCCGCTCCCGCGAAGAAGCGCGGATCCGGCCTGTTCCAGGGCCTGCAGAAGGTCGGTCGCAGCCTGCAACTGCCGATCGCCGTACTGCCGGCCGCGGGTATCTTGCTCCGTCTCGGCCAGCCGGACGTGTTCGGCGCCGACGGTCTCGGCTGGGGCAAGGTCGCCTCCGTGTTCGCCACCGCCGGTGGCGCGGTCTTCGACAACCTGCCGATGCTCTTCTGCATCGGCGTCGCCATCGGCTTCGCCAAGAAGGCCGACGGCTCCACGGCGCTCGCCGCTCTCGTCGGCTTCCTGGTCTACAGCAATGTGCTGAAGGCGTTCCCGGTCACCGACGCCGTCGTCAACACCACCGCCAACAAGGGCGTCGACGTCGCCGCGACCTACAACAACCCGGGTGTCCTCGGCGGCATCCTCATGGGTCTGATCGCGGCCGTGCTGTGGCAAAGGTTCCACCGCACCAAGCTGGTCGACTGGCTCGGCTTCTTCAACGGCCGCCGTCTCGTCCCGATCATCATGGCCTTCGTCGGCACCGCCGTCGGCGTCTTCTTCGGCCTGGTCTGGGAGCCGATCGGCGAGGGCATCTCCAGCTTCGGCGAGTGGATGACCGGCCTCGGCGCCGGTGGCGCCGGCCTCTTCGGTCTGATCAACCGCGCGCTGATCCCGGTCGGCATGCACCAGTTCGTCAACACCGTCTCGTGGTTCCAGATCGGCGACTTCACCAACGCCGCCGGCGAGGTCGTCCACGGCGACCTGAACCGCTTCTTCGCCGGTGACCCGAACGCCGGACTCTTCATGTCGGGCTTCTTCCCCATCATGATGTTCGGCCTGCCGGCCGCCGCCCTGGCCATCGCGCACTGCGCCCGCCCCGAGCGCCGCAAGGCCGTGACGGGCATGATGATCTCGCTCGCGCTGACCTCGTTCGTCACCGGTGTCACCGAGCCGATCGAGTTCTCGTTCATGTTCATCGCGCCGGTCCTGTACGCGATCCACGCCGTCCTGACCGCCATCTCCATGGCCGTCACCTGGGCCCTCGGCGTCCACGCCGGCTTCACCTTCTCGGCCGGCCTGATCGACTACGGCCTGAACTGGAACCTCGCGACCAAGCCCTGGCTGATCATCCCCATCGGCCTCGTCTTCGCGGCGGTCTACTACGTGCTCTTCCGCTTCGCGATCACCAAGTTCAACCTCCCCACCCCGGGCCGCGAGCCCGAGGAGGAGGTCGAGGACCTCACCAAGGCGTGAGCCTGACGTGACCTCGCGCGAAGGCCCCCGGAACCAGGTTCCGGGGGCCTTCGCCGTGCCGTTCTCAGATCTCGTACACCGCGCCCGCGTACGCCAGCTCCGCCGGGCCGTGGAACACCTCGCGGGCGTCCGCCAGGTTCCGCTCCCCGTCCGTCCACGGCGGGATGTGGGTCAGCACCAGGCGGCGCACCCCGGCGCGGGCGGCGTGGGCACCGGCCTCGCGGCCGTTGAGGTGGAGGTCGGGGACGTCCTCCTTGCCGTGGGTGAAGGACGCCTCGCAGAGGAAGAGGTCGGCGCCCTCCGCCAGCGCGTCGAGGTTGTCGCAGACCCCGGTGTCACCCGAGTAGGTGAGCGTGCGGCCGGCGTGTTCGATGCGGATGCCGTACGCCTCGACCGGGTGGCACACCTTCTCCGTACGGACGGTGAACGGGCCCACCTCGAAGGTGCCGGACTTCAGCGTCTGGAAGCCGAAGACCTCGCTCATCGAGGTCGGCGACGGCGTGTCCGCGTACGCCGTGGTCAGCCGCTGCTCCGCGCCTTCCGGGGCGAAGACGGGGATCGCGTCGCAGCGGCCGCCCTCGTGGCGGTAGTAGCGGGCCACGAAATAGCCGCACATGTCGATGCAGTGGTCGGCGTGCAGGTGGCTGAGGAAGATCGCGTCGAGGTCGTACAGACCGATGTGGCGCTGCAGCTCGCCCAGGGCACCGTTGCCCATGTCGAGGAGCAGCCGGAAGCCGTCGGCCTCTACGAGGTAGCTCGAACAGGCCGATTCCGCGGACGGGAACGACCCGGAGCAGCCGACGACGGTGAGCTTCATGGAGCGTGAACCTCCGTGGACGGGTGCGGAAAGCGCGCTGAGAGGGGAGGTCGTGCGGTCAGTCGAGCGTACGGTGCGTGGCCGCCTGTCGCTCCTCCGTGGCGGCCCGTTGTGGGCGAACTCACGGGCTCTGTCACCGGTTCGGATGGATGGCGGGGCCTCCCGGCCAAGTGGCGCCCGCGACGGTACGGTCTTGAGGTATGGACACGTCGTGGTGGCCCGCGCTGATCGCGGTGGTGGTGCTCGCCCTGGTGGTGGCGGTCGCCGACGGATGGCGCCGCTCGGGGCGGCGCCCCGCGGGGCGGACCCGTCCGTCGGGACACCCGCCGGGGCGTCCGGCCGCGCGCGGCAGCGCGCCGGGCCGTGCGCCAGGCCGCGCGCCGGGGCGGCTTCCGGAGCGGTTGCCGCAGGCGGGTGAGATCTGGTGGGCGGACGTGCCGTACGAGGACGGTCCGGGCGCCAAGGACCGGCCGTGCCTGGTCCTGGCGCTGCGCGGGGACTGTGCGCTGGTCGCCAAGATCACCAGCAAGTACCACGACGAACGGCCGGGCGTGATCGCGCTGCCGCCGGGCGCGGTGGGCGACGCCCAGGGCCGTCCGAGCTTCCTGGAGACGGACGAGCTGCGGGACGTGCCGGTGTGGGAGTTCCGCCGGAGGGTGGGGACGGCGGACCCGGTGGTGTGGGACCAGGTCCGCCATCTCGCGCGCTGACGGTCGGTGGGCGCTCAGGCCCAGAGCTGGTCCTGCACCGTCGCGATGGCCTCTTCCGTGGTGGCCGCGGTGTAGAGGCCGGTCGACAGGTACTTCCAGCCGCCGTCGGCGACGAGGAAGACGATGTCGGCGCTCTCGCCCGCCTTGAGGGCCTTGCGGCCGACGCCGATGGCGGCGTGCAGCGCGGCGCCGGTGGAGACGCCCGCGAAGATGCCCTCCTGCTGGAGGAGTTCGCGGGTGCGGGTGACGGCGTCGGCCGAGCCGACCGAGAAGCGGGTGGTGAGGACAGAGGCGTCGTACAGCTCGGGGACGAAGCCCTCGTCGAGGTTGCGCAGGCCGTAGACCAGGTCGTCGTAGCGGGGCTCCGCGGCGACGATCTTGACGTCGGGCTTGTGCTCGCGCAGGTAGCGGCCGACGCCCATGAGGGTGCCGGTGGTGCCGAGGCCGGCCACGAAGTGCGTGATCGAGGGCAGGTCGGCGAGGATCTCGGGGCCGGTGGTGGCGTAGTGGGCGCCCGCGTTGTCCGGGTTGCCGTACTGGTAGAGCATCACCCAGTCCGGGTGCTCGCCGGCGAGCTCCTTGGCGACCCGTACGGCCGTGTTGGAGCCGCCCGCCGCGGGGGACGAGATGATCTCGGCGCCCCACATGGTGAGCAACTGGCGGCGCTCCTCGCTGGTGTTCTCCGGCATGACGCACACGATGCGGTAGCCCTTGAGGCGGGCCGCCATGGCGAGGGAGATGCCGGTGTTGCCGCTGGTGGGTTCCAGGATGGTGCAGCCGGGGGTGAGCCGGCCGTCCTTCTCGGCCTGCTCGATCATGTGGAGCGCGGGGCGGTCCTTGACCGAGCCGGTGGGGTTGCGGTCCTCCAGCTTGGCCCAGATGCGGACCTCGTCCGAGGGGGAGAGCCGCGGCAGCCGGACCAGGGGCGTGTTGCCGACCGCCGCCAGCGGGGAGTCGTAACGCATGTGGATCAGACCATGCCGCCGGCCACGGCCGGCAGGATCGTGACGTTGTCGCCGTCGGTGAGCTTGGTGTCGATGCCGTCGAGGAAGCGGACGTCCTCGTCGTTCAGGTAGACGTTGACGAAGCGGCGGAGCTTGTCGCCGTCGACGATGCGGGCCTCGATCCCGGCGTGGCGGGACTCCAGGTCGGCGAAGAGCTCGGCGAGGGTCTCACCGCTGCCCTCGACGGCCTTGGCGCCGTCGGTGTAGGTGCGGAGGATGGTCGGGATGCGGACCTCGATGGCCATGACGTGGGCTCCTGTCGGAAGGGCGGAGTGACGTGGTGGGCGCGCGGCTGGGGCCCCCGCGCGGAGGGGGGTCGTGCTGGAGGTGCGCTCGAGCCGGTCGTTCAGAGCGCAGCGCGGGGCGGACACATCGCGCTGGCGAGGCGGCACAGGTCGACGTGCAGCCGCGCCACGAGCAGGGGTGTGCCCGGCGTCTCTTCGCTCACGTCGTGGGGAACCATGCGGTCATCGTATCGATTCCCGGTCCGGGTTCCGGAATGTGATCTCACATGACGGACAGATCCTGCTCAAGGCGCGGACGGGGCAGGTAGACGACGAGCGGGGTCCCGGTGCGCGGATGCGGGATGACCTCGGCTTCCACGCCGTAGACGGTGGCGAGCAGCGTGGGGGTGAGGACCTCGGCCGGCGGCCCCTCGGCGACGACCCGTCCTCGCTCCAGGACGTAGAGGCGGTCGCAGTGGGCGCCCGCGAGGGTGAGGTCGTGCAGCGCGAGGAGGTTGGTGGTGCCGACTTCACGGACGAGGGAGAGGACTTCGAGCTGGTAGCGGATGTCCAGGTGGTTGGTGGGCTCGTCGAGGACGAGCAGCGCCGGGTCCTGGACGAGGGCGCGGGCGACCAGGGCGCGTTGGCGTTCGCCGCCGGAGAGCTCGGGGTACGGGCGGTCGGCGAGCTCCGCGATGCCGACCCGGGCCAGGGCCTCGTCGGCGCGGGCCAGGTCCGCCGCGGTGTCGGCCTCCCAGAAGCGCTTGTGCGGGAAGCGGCCGAGGGCGACGAGTTCGCGGACGGTCAGTTCGAACTCGGTGGCGCTCTCCTGCGGCACGGTCGCCACCCGGCGAGCCCGCGCCCGGGCCCCGAGGGCGTGGAGGTCGTCGCCGTCGAGCAGGGCGCGGCCGGCGGTGGGGGCGAGGGTGCCGTAGACGCAGCGGAGCAGGGTGGTCTTCCCGCTGCCGTTGGGGCCGACCAGGCCGACGGTCTCACCGGGCCGGACGACGAGGTCGACGTCGTGCAGGCGGCCCTCGTACGTGAGCCCTTCGACCCGCAGTTCGGGCGGCCGGCGCTCGGGCGAGCGGGCTTCGGACGCACGGCCCCCAGGCGTACGGGCATCGGGGGCACCGCCCCCGGGCGGGCGGCCCCCAGGCGTACGGGCATCGGACGCACCGCCTTCCGGCGCACGGCCCCCGGCCGTACGGGCATCGGGCGCACGGCCTTCCGGCGCACGGCCCTCGGCCGTACGGGCTTCGGACGCACGGCCCCCAGGCGTACGGGCCTCGGCCGCACCGCCTTCCGGCGCACGGCCCCCAGGCGTACGGGCCTCGGCCGCACGGGCTTCGGGGGCACGGCCCCCGGGCAGGCCGCCTTCAGCCGTACGGCGCTCGGGCACGCGGCCTTCCGGCGTGCGGCGCGTCATGCGGTCGCTCCTTCCGGGCGGCGGCGCATCAGCCAGAGGAAGAACGGGCCGCCGGTCAGGGCGGTGAGGACGCCGACGGGGATGTCCTGGGGCGCGGCGACGGTGCGGGCGGCCAGGTCGGCCAGGACCAGGGCGACCGCGCCGCCGAGGGCGGCGACCGGCAGGAGCCGGCGGTGCGGTGCGCCGACGGCCATCCGGGCGGCGTGCGGGACCATCAGGCCGACGAAGCCGACGGCGCCGCTGGCCGCGACGAGGACGGCGGTGACGAGGGAGGCCAGCACGAAGACGGCGGCGCGGAAGCGGGCCGGGTCGAGACCGAGGGCGACCGCGCCCTCCTCGCCGACGAGCATCAGGTCGAGCGGCCGGGCGAGGGTCATCAGGGCGCCGGTCCCGGCGACGAGGACGGCGGCGGGCAGCAGCAGCCCGTCCCAGCGGGCGCCGCCGAGGCCGCCGAGGGACCAGAACAGCGCCTCCTGGAACTGCTCGGGCCGGCCGGCGACGACCAGGAGCAGGGTGGTGAGGGCCGACAGGATGTAGGAGACGGCCACCCCGGCGAGGACGAGGCGGGCGCCGGTCATCGTGCCGCCGCGGCGGGCGAGGGCGTAGACGAGGACGAGGGAGAGCAGCGCGCCGGCGAAGGCCGCGGCGGGCAGGGCGACGGTGGTGGTGATCCCGCCGGCGACGCCCAGGACGATGACGAGGACCGCGCCGGCGGAGGCGCCGGAGGAGATCCCGAGCAGGAAGGGGTCGGCGAGCCGGTTGCGGACGAGGGCCTGGAGGACGGTGCCGACGACGGCGAGCCCGGCGCCGACGACCGCGCCGAGCAGCACCCGGGGCAGCCGGACGTCGAGGACGATCGTCCGGTACGGCGAGGGGCCGGCGCGCCCGGTCAGCGCGTCGAGCACCTGGCCGGGCGGGATGCGGACGGAACCGAGCGCCAGCGAGGCCAGGACGGCCGCGCCGAGTGCCACCAGCAGCCCGGCGACGACGGCCGGGTAGGGGACGCGTCCGGTGGCGGCGCGCTTCACGGGGCGGGGGCCGTGGCCGGGTGGAGCTGGGCGGCGAGCTTGCCGACGGCGGCGGGGACGCGGACGCCGAGGACCGTGTCGGACAGCGGCAGGACGGCGAAGCGGCGGTTCTTGACGGCCGGGACCTCGCGCAGGGCGGGGTCGTCGAGGAGCCGCTTCTTCTTCTGCTCGACGGTGGTGGCGCCGTAGTCGTAGATGAGGATGACGTCGGGCTTGCGGGCGACGACCTGTTCCCAGGTGGCGTCGGCGAACGCCTTGTCGAGGTCGGCGAAGACGTTGCGGCCGCCGGCGCGGGTGATCAGTTCGTCGCCGATGCCCTTGCCGCCGGCCGTGAACGCGGTCTTGTCGCCGCTGTCGTAGACGAAGACGGAGACGGGGGCGGTGCCCTTCAGGCGCTTCTCGGTGGCGGCGACGGTGGCGCGGGCCTCGCGGGTCCAGCGTTCGGCCCGGTCGGGGACACCGAAGGTGCGGCCGACCTCGGTCACCTCGCGGTAGAGGTCGTCGAAGGAGGGGGCGCCGGTGGGGCAGTACTCGGTGTTGAGGCGGGTGGCGATGCCGGAGCGCTTCAGGTCCTCGCGGCCGCGGCCGGCCGTGGCGTCGAAGGCGGAGGAGTAGCCGCCGTAGACGAAGTCCGGGTTCGCGGCGAGGAGGGCCTCCTTGGAGGGGTACTCCTTCGCCAGGACGGGGACGGAGTCGTACGCCTTCTTGTAGGCGGGGAGGATCGCGTCGTCCAGGTAGGCGGTGCCGGCCAGGGACTTCTCCAGGCCGAGGGCCAGCATGATCTCGGTGACGTGCTGGTTCATGGTCACCGCGCGCTTCGGCGGGGCCTGGTAGGTGGTCGTCGTCCCGCAGTTGGTGACGGTGTACGGGAAGCCGGGGGCGGCCTTGGCGGTGGGCCCGGGAGCCGGTGCCGCGCAGGCGGCGAGCAGCGGGATGAGCGCGGCGGCGGGCAGCAGCGTACGGCGCCAGGACATGGCGGTGCCTCCTGACGGGGATTTCCACGTCCCCGATCGGTGGTGAGAGGCGGCAGGTCAGTTCCTGGCTCGCGCCCCCGAGGGGGCGGTCACAGTGGCGGGACCGCGCCGGACTCGCACCGGCTTCCTGGGTCCTGCCGCCCGTTGGTCGCGCTCAGTGTCGCATGGGCGCGGGGCCGTTCACGCGGACGGGTCGCTCACTCGTACGCCTCGACGATCTTGACCTCTTCCTCCTCCACGACGCCGTCGACGATCGTGTACGAGCGGAACTGGAAGGGGCCGGCACCGTCGGTGTCGGCGGTGGAGACGAGGACGTAGTGGGCGTTCGGCTCGTTGGCGTAGGAGATGTCCGTGCGGGACGGGTACGCCTCGGTCGCCGTGTGCGAGTGGTAGATGATCACGGGCTCCTCGTCCCGGTCGTCCATCTCGCGGTAGAGCTTGAGCAGGTCGCCGGAGTCGAACTCGTAGAAGGTGGGCGAGCGCGCCGCGTTCAGCATCGGGATGAAGCGCTCGGGGCGGCCGCTGCCGACCGGACCGGCGACGACGCCGCATGCCTCGTCGGGGTGGTCCGCGCGGGAGTGTTCCACGATCTGGTCGTAAAGGGCCCGGGTGATGGTCAGCATGACGACAGGATAAGCAGACGGGCCGCCCCGTACCGAGGTGTGGTACGAAGCGGCCCGCATGGTGAGATCAGGCAGGTCGGAGGTGTGACGACCGGGTGCTACGACCGCTTGGCGAAGGCGGCGCCCTCGGGGTTGCGGGCCTTGAGCACCAGGTAGGAGACCGCGAGGATCAGGCCCCAGACCGGCGCGCAGTAGAGCGAGACGCGGGCGCCCTCGTCGAGGCCCATCATCACGATCACCATGCCGATGAAGAGCAGCGCGAACCAGCTCGTCCAGGGGGCGCCGGGGGCCTTGAAGGTGGACTGCGGCAGCTCGCCGCGGTCGGCCTTGGCGCGGTAGCGGATCTGGCAGACCAGGATCATGATCCAGGCCCACATGCCGGAGATGGTCGCGAAGGAGACGACGTACTCGAACGCCTTGCCCGGGGCGACGTAGTTGATCCAGACGCCGACGAGCATCAGGGCGGCCGAGAAGGTCAGGCCGAGCAGCGGGGTGCCGTTCTTGGTCAGCCGCGTGAAGACCTTCGGGCCCTGGCCGTTGAGCGCGAGGTCGCGCAGCATGCGGCCGGTGGAGTACATGCCCGAGTTGCAGGAGGACAGGGCGGCGGTCAGGACGACGAAGTTGACGATGGCGGCGCCGACGCCGAGGCCCATCTTCTCGAAGGCCGCGACGAACGGGGAGACGCCCGGCTTGAACTCGGACCACGGCACGACCGACAGGATCATGATCAGCGCGCCGACGTAGAAGACGGCGATGCGCCACGGCACGGTGTTGATGGCCTTGGGCAGGACGGTCTTCGGGTCCTTGGACTCGCCGGCGGTGACGCCGACCAGCTCGACCGCGAGGAAGGCGAACATCACGATCTGGAGCGTCATCAGCGTGTTGCCGATGCCGTGCGGGAAGAAGCCGCGGTCGTTCCACAGGTTGGCGACGGACGCGGTCTCGGCGGCGTCGGAGAAGCCGACGGTGAGGATGCCGGCGCAGATCAGGATCATGCCGATGATGGCGGTGACCTTGACCATGGAGAACCAGAACTCCAGCTCACCGAAGAGCTTCACGGAGATCAGGTTGGCGCCGTAGAGGATCACGGTGAAGACGAGGGCGGAGATCCACTGCGGGATGTTCCACCAGTACGTCATGTAGGTCGCCGCGGCGGTGACCTCGGTGATGCCGGTGACGACCCAGAAGAGCCAGTACGTCCAGCCGGTCACGAAGCCCGCGAAGGGGCCGATGAACTCGCGCGCGTACTCCGAGAAGGAGCCGGACACCGGGCGGTACATGAGGAGTTCGCCGAGGGCCCGCATGATGAAGAAGATGACCAGGCCCGCGATGGCGTAGGCGAGGATCAGGCTGGGGCCGGCCTTGGCGATGGCCTTGCCCGCGCCGAGGAAGAGGCCGGTGCCGATGGCGCCGCCGATCGCGATCATCTGGATCTGCCGGGCGCCGAGGCCACGCTGGTAGCCCTCGCCGCCGTCCACGGCCCCGTCGGTGCCGTCGTGCTGCTTGTCGACCTGCACTGAGGTCATGGTGGTGCGCCTTTCTCCATGCTGATCCGCGCGTCGGCCGCTGGGCCGTGTGTGTCGCGGATCAGGTCCTGATCCCCCCGGATGTGGATGGAGTGCCACCGGCGGTCAGCCGGTCGGAGCGCCCCCGGGGACAGGGGTGGCGTCCCCGGGTGGTCGTGAAGATTTATCACGGCGTTCACAGTGATCGACGGGGGCGTGTGTGGCCCACACCACACGAAAAGGCGGACAAAGAGGACCCGACACGGCAAAGGTGGGCTCTTCGGTGACGGATTCGTTATGCGGATTTGAGCGTCCGCTGAGCGAACGCCCGTCGGCGCGGACGGGGCCGCGTCACGGCATCCGCTACGGCATCAGGGTCGCCACGAGCGACTCCTGGAGCCCGCCCAGCCACAGGTAGGCCATCACCATGGGCTTGCGCGGGTCGGAGTCGGGCAGCCGGTAGAGCCGCTCGCTCTCGTCGTCGTCCGTGACCTCGAGCCGGGTGCCGATCGTCAGCCGCAGGTCGTTGAGCGCGCCGAGCCAGCAGCGGGACTCGTCCGCCGTGAGCTTCAGGATCCCGCCGCCCTCGCCGGCCGCCGTCGAGGCGAGGGCGTCGAGGGTGCGGACGACGGCGAGCGCGTCGTCGCGCTTGCGGGCGCGCAGGTCGTTCTCGGTGAAGCGGCGGAAGTCCGCGGCCGCCTGCCGCAGCTCGTCGCTGTCGTCCCCGTACGCGTCGGGGAACAGCCGGCGCAGCGCCGGGTCGGAGGGCGGCTCGCTCGGCCCCTCGGCGAAGAGCGCGGCCAGCGGGTCCTCGCCCTCGACGGGCTCGTCGCCGGGTCCGATCAGCTCCATGAGCTGGACGGCGAGGGAGCGCAGGATGGAGATCTCGACCTCGTCGAGCGCGACGGCCGCGCCGCCGCCGGGCAGCGCCTCGAAGTGCCCCGCCATCAGCCGCGGTCCTGCGAGAGGGTCGCCCACAGGCCGTAGCCGTGCATCGCCTGCACGTCCCGTTCCATCTCCTCGCGGGTGCCGCTGGAGACCACCGCGCGGCCCTTGTTGTGCACGTCGAGCATCAGCTTGTGCGCCTTGTCCTTGGAGTAGCCGAAGTACGCCTGGAAGACGTAGGTGACATAGCTCATCAGGTTGACCGGGTCGTTGTGCACGAGGGTCACCCAGGGCACGTCGGGTTCGACGACGGCGGAGACCTCCTCGGCCGATGCGGTCCGTTCGATCTCGATAGGCGCAACGCTCACTTACCCCATGCTGCCACCCCGAGCGGCCCGTCGCACAAACGGGGCCACCCGCACGCCGCACGTCCGGCGGCCGCACGGGCCGGGTATTCGTCAAACTGACGAATACTGCGGTAGCATCCTCACATGAACGCTGCGGACCTTGGGCTGCCGGTGGACGTGCCGTCGACCGCGCTCTTCACCGACCAGTACGAGCTGACCATGCTCCAGGCGGCCCTCAGGGCCGGAACGGCGGACCGCAGGTCCGTCTTCGAGGTCTTCACCCGCCGGCTGCCCGAGGGGCGGCGCTACGGCGTGGTGGCGGGCATCGGACGGGTCCTGGACGCCGTCGAGAACTTCCGCTTCGACCCGGCCGTGCTCGGCTTCCTGCGCGAGCGCGGCATCGTGGACGAGCCGACCCTGGAGTGGCTCGGGCGCTACCGCTTCTCCGGCGACATCTGGGGCTACCCGGAGGGCGAGGTGTACTTCCCCGGCTCGCCGATCCTGCGGGTCGAGGGCTCCTTCGCCGAGTGCGTGCTCCTGGAGACCGTGATCCTGTCGATCCTCAACCACGACTCGGCCATCGCGGCCGCCGCCTCCCGGATGTCGGCCGCGGCCGGTGGCCGGCGGCTGATCGAGATGGGCGCCCGGCGCACCCACGAGCTCGCCGCCGTGGCCTGCTCGCGGGCCGCCTACGTGGGCGGCTTCGACTCCACCTCCGACCTGGCGGCCGGCTTCCGCTACGGCATCCCGACCGTCGGCACCTCCGCCCACGCCTTCACCCTGCTGCACGACACCGAGCGCGACGCCTTCCGGGCCCAGGTCGACTCGCTGGGCGGCGGCACCACCCTGCTCGTCGACACCTACGACGTCACCGAGGCCGTCCGGACCGCCGTGGAGGTGGCCGGCACCGGGCTCGGCGCCGTCCGGATCGACTCCGGCGACCTGCTGCTGGTGGCCCACCGGGTGCGCCAGCAGCTCGACGAGCTGGGCGCGCGGGACACCAGGATCGTGGTGACCTCCGATCTCGACGAGTACGCCATCGCCTCGCTCGCGGCGGCCCCGGTCGACGCGTACGGCGTGGGCACCCAGCTCGTCACCGGCAGCGGCCACCCGACCTGCTCGATGGTCTACAAGCTGGTGGCCCGGGCCTCCTCGGCCGATCCGAAGGCGCCGCTCGTACCGGTGGCGAAGAAGTCGGTGGGCGGCAAGGCGTCGGTCGGCGGACGCAAGTGGGCCGCCCGCCGCGCGGACGCCGACGGGGTCGCGGAGGCCGAGGTCGTCGGCACCGGGGCCGTGCCGGCCGAGCTCGTCGACCGGCAGCTCCTGGTCGAGCTGGTCAAGGGCGGTGACGTGGTCGCCCGCGAGCCCCTGGAGGCGGCCAGGTCCCGGCACATCGCGGCCCGCGCCGCGCTGCCGATGTCGGCGATGCAGCTCTCGCGCGGCGAGCCGGTCCTGCCGACGGAGTACGTCTGACGGACACCTCCGACGGAACGCGTCACGGAGTACGCAGGACGCCGTGAGCGCCCCCTCCCCCGCGGAGGGGGAAGTCTCTAGGCTCGGAACCCGACCCCCACCGCCTCGCGAAGGACACCCGCCATGCACCGCGCACTGATCGTTGTGGACGTACAGAACGACTTCTGCGAGGGCGGCAGCCTCGCGGTGGCGGGGGGCGCCGACGTCGCCGCCGCCATCACCGAGCTGGTCGGCGCGGCGGGCGGCGCCGCCTACCAGCACGTGGTCGCCACCCGCGACCACCACGTCGACCCGGGCGCCCACTTCTCGGACCGGCCGGACTACGTGTCCTCCTGGCCGCGGCACTGCGTGGCGGGCACCGAGGGCGTCGGCTTCCACCCGAACTTCGCGCCGGTCGTCGCCGGCGGAGCCGTGGACGCGGTCTTCGACAAGGGCGCCTACGAGGCGGCGTACAGCGGCTTCGAGGGGCGCGACGAGAACGGCGGCACGCTGGCCGACTGGCTGCGCGCCCGCAAGGTCACCGAGGTCGACGTGGTCGGCATCGCCACCGACCACTGCGTGCGGGCGACCGCCCTGGACGCGGTCCGCGAGGGCTTCCGCACCCATGTGCTGCTCGATCTGACGGCCGGGGTGGCGAAGGAGACCACCGACCGGGCCCTGGAGGAGCTGCGCGCGGCGGGCGTGGAGCTGACCGGGAAGCCGGTGGTGGCGGGCTGACGGCCCCCGTCCCCCAGGGGGCCCGTGCGCGGGCCCGCGGCGGCCTCAGACGGCCTTGGGGAGCGACCGTACCGGGTGCCACAGCTCCTGGGCGTGGCCGGGCGTGGTCCGCCACAGCAGGCCGTCCGGGTGGTGCAGGACGGCCGTGATCTCGTCCGGGGTGGGCGGCTCGGTGTTGCCGCGGAGGTAGACCGCCCGCAGCCCCAGGTTCCGCAGCCGGGTCAGGGCGCGGGCGCGGTTCGCGGCGTGCACCAGGAAGCGGACGGTGGCTCCGTCGCCGGCCGGGCTGGGCAGTCCTATGGCGACGACGACACTGCCTCCCGGCAGTCTGCAGAACCCTCCGTTGGGCATGCGGAACCACTCCCCCGTGGAACGACTGTCAATAAGGTCGGGCGGCCGAGGCCGTAAGACGCACCTAAACACGATCGGCCGCCGCCCGCTAGGGGTCGGCGGCCGATCATGCTCTGACCTGCGACGATACGAAATATCTCGTCGTTACTTCGTCGACGGGCCCACCTGGACCGTGACCGTCGAGCCGTCCTTGGCTTCCTTGACGACCTGGATCTTGGTGTTGGTGTCAGTTACCTGGACACCCGCGCGCGGGGTCTCGGCGAACCAGTACACACCCTTGCGGTCGTCGAAGACCGGGTTGCCGGCCTGCGACGGCACCCAGGTCGGCTCGCCCGCCTTGTGGAGCTGGAAGCCGTCGGTGCGGGTGAGGCCGAACGGCGAGTCGTACGCCTGGACGCGGTTGCGCATCAGGGTGCCGTCACGCCACTTCAGCGGGCTCGGGTGGGCGTCGATCGGGAGGATGAGGCCCTTGCCCTCGTGCTGGGAGGTGTTGTTGTCCTTCTGGGACAGGTCCCACTTCCAGATCAGCAGACCGTTCTGGTACGGGTAGTGCTCGACCCAGCTCGCCTTGTCACCGGTGAAGCCGAAGTTGTACGGGCCGACCTTGAGGGTCTTGTCGTACGAGACGTACTGGCGGTTCTCCGCGATGTAGTACTGCTCGTACTCCTTCGTGAAGCCCTTGCCGATGCGCTGGAAGCCCTTGGCGGTCCAGCCGTTGGTGCCGTTCTCGGCGTTGTCCGTGAACACGGCGGCGCCGTCGGCGGTCAGCGTGATGGCGTCGGCCGCGAAGCCCTTGCCGCCCGCGCCGCCGTCCGTCTGGTAGCGGAAGCGGAGGTCGAACTTCTTGCCCGCGTAGGCGTTCAGGTCGTAGACCAGCTTCTGGTACGCGCCGGAGACGTCGGTCAGCGCCGGGGCGCCGGACGCGTCGCGCGGGAGCGGCTTGCCGTTGGCGGTGCCGTCCACGGCCGTCCAGTTGGCGCCGCCGTCCGTCGACACCTCGGTGTAGAGGTAGTCGTAGTCCAGCTCGATGTCGTACCAGCCCTGGAGCTCCAGGGAGGCCGAGCTCTTGCCGGTCAGGTCGACGGAGCGGGTGAGGGTGTTCTTGAGGTCGTCACCCATGTCGCTCCACCACTGGGTGGCACCCTCGGCGGGGGCCACGACGTCGGTGGTGACGGCCTTCTTCGGCAGCTCGACGAGGAGCGCCTGCGGGTTCTCGGTGTTGTACTCCGCCACGCCCAGCTTGTGGGTGGTCTTCGTACCGCGCTGCCAGTCGTTGACCTTGGCGTAGTTGAGCCAGCCGAGCTGGAGCTTGTCCCACGAGGTCATGTCGCCGGGCAGGTCGCCGATGGCGTCCTTGCCGGTGCCGAGCCAGGAGCCGGACGACATGAGCGTCCAGTAGCCGGTCGAGTTCTCGCCGCCGGCGGTGTCGTAGTGGTCCGGCAGGCCGAGGTCGTGGCCGTACTCGTGGGCGAAGACGCCGAGGCCGCCGTTCTCGGGCTGCACGGTGTAGTCGCCGACCCAGATGCCGGTGTCGCCGATCTGGGTGCCGCCGGCCTTGTTGTTCTCGGGGCCGGTCTTGCCCGCGTTGGTGCCGTACGCGTACCAGCGGTGGGCCCACAGGGCGTCGCCGCCCTGGGCGCCGCCGCCGGCCGACTCGTCCTCGCCCGCGTGCACGAGCTGGAAGTGGTCGATGTAGCCGTCGGGCTCGTTGAAGTTGCCGTCGGCGTCGAAGTCGTAGCGGTCCCACAGGTCGTACTGGGCCAGCGTGGACTTGATCTCGGCGTCGCTCTTGCCCTTGGCCTTCTGGTCGGCGACCCAGGCGGTGACGCCGTCGCGGACCGTGTCCCACACGTTGGCGCAGTTGGACTGGCCGCAGTAGTTGGAGCCGTAGCGGGCCTCGTTGTAGGGCAGCTTGACCCAGTCGGAGACCTGGCCGTCGACCGAGTAGCGGCCGGACGAGGTCTTCTCGTAGTAGGTCTTCAGGGACTGCTTCGGCCGGCCGAAGGCGTCCTTGCCGGTGCCGAAGTACAGGTCCTGGAAGTGCTGCTGGTTGTAGTCCTCCTGCCAGGCCGTCGAGTTGTCCTTCGAGCGGTCCGGCTCGGCGATCTGGTTGTGCAGCGGGCCGGGCGTGCCGCCGTACTTCGGCTTCAGCTCGGTGGTGTCGTCGTCCTTGCGGTCGACCAGGGTCGTGTTGTCGACCTGGTCGCCGAACTCGACGAGGATGGTGAAGATCTTGTCGGTCTTCTCGCGGCCGAGCTCGACGTACTTCTTGTCGTCGAGCTTGACGACCTTGGAGCCGTTGCGGCGCTCGACCTTGGTCTCGCCGCTGAGCACCTGCTCGATGGCGGCCTTGCGCTGCTGCTCCTGCTGCTTGCTGAACGGACCCTCGAGGTCGTGGTCGACCGTGAGCTTGTCCACGGCCCGCGGAGCGGTGGTGGGCGCGCCCGAGTGGTCGTCGGCCCACGCGGTGCTGAAGGTCGAGGCGGTGGCGGCGGTGGCCGCGAGCGCGACGACGACTGCGGACGCTCTGATGGCCCGTCGTCTGATGGTCACTTGGATCTGTCCTCCCCGGCGCTCCTCGCCGCGGACCGGTGGTGGGGTGTCCGCTCGGCGGGTTCGCGCGTCACAAGTGACGACATTCGACCGGAGTTGAAGCGGAAAAGACAGATCTTGACTTGGACAGGCCAACTGCACTATGCGGGAGCGGGTAACCGATAGTCGAACATAGAACGAACTTCCGGGCCTCGCGCGACGCGGCCGTGCGCCCCTGCGCCCCCCGTGCACCGGAGCCGTGGGTAAGGTCACGCTTACGCCGGTTCCCCTCGGGCATCCACCGTCGTAGAGTCGCCATCGCCACGCGCCCGAGGGACGGTATCCGCCATGCAGCGACCGAACGCCGCACAACTCGCCTACGGTTCGGCCACCGTCGTGCTCTCGACCGTCGCCCTGCTGCTGCTCTCCGGCACGACCACGACGCTCGGCATCGCGGCGGTCTGCGCCGCGGGCCTGATGCTCGGTGTGCTGGTGGCGGTGACGATGCCGGTCCGGGCGAGGAACGTCAAGACCTCGGTCGCCGCGGGCTCAGCGGGCGCCGAGTCCAACGGGATCCGGGTGCCGGCCGCGCCCGTGGGGGCGGGGGCCGACACCCGGGTCGGTTCGTAACGCTCGTCCTCTTCCGCCCGGTTGTCCCGACGGGTCACTGGGGCACGGAGACCACCACGGTCTTGGCCGCCTTGTCGTGAAGGCCCTGCTTGTACGGCTTGTCCACCAGGATGAGGATCAGGATCAGCAGCGGCCACAGGCAGGCGCAGCAGATCAGCGCGGGCAGCCAGAGCACGAGGGCGCGGACGAGAGAGGCGTTCATCGGCGGCGTGGAGCCGTCGTTGAGCATGGCGACCCGCAGCTTCATCAGCTTCTTGCCGAGCGTCTGACCGTTCTTGGCGGTCATGACGGTGTCGTAGGCGACGTACGCGACGATGGTGATGAGCTGGAAGACGAGCTGCCCGCCGCCGTTGAGGCTGTTGACGGTGTCACCGAAGTCGTTGTCGTCCCCGGCCCGCTCGTACACCTTGAACGGGATGCCGATGACCGCGAGCGGGATCGCGATGATCAGCCAGTCGATGATCCGGGCGGCGATGCGCCGCCCCGACTCGGCGAGCGGCGGCATCCCGGCGAGCGGGTCCGTGCCGCCGTAGCCCCCTCCGTAACCGCCGTAGGGCGGGGGCGGCGCGCTGTCGTAGGGCGAGCCGTACGGGCTTCCGGGCGGCGGGCCGCCGGGAGGCGGACCACCCGGGGGCGGGCCGCCCGGCGGCGGTTCCTGGGGCCTCTTGCGGAACGGATCGTCCTCGGGCGGCTGACCGGGGGGCGGCGGCGGCTGATCGTTGCTCATGGGGGCAGTGCACCCCGGGCCCCGGCCCCCCGCAAGGAATCGCCGCCCGTTCGGGGGACGACTCCGCCGGGCGGGCCGGGAGCGCCCTACCGGGCGACGAAGGTACGGGCCGCCTTGTCGTGCCAGCACTGCCGCCAGGGCCGGTCGACCAGGCACCACAGCACGTTGAACACACCGACGGCGAGCAGTCCGAGCACGCCGTAGACCAGCCAGCGGCGCAGCGCGGCGCCGAAGGTCGGCGGCTCGTGCGCCTCGATGTCCCGCACCTCGATCCCGCACAGCTTCTTGCCGAGCGTGCGGCCCCACTTGGCGGTGGGCAGCGCCTCGTAGAGCACGCCGATGACGAGGAAGACGGCGAGCGCGATCCCGAACTGCACGGAGGTCGTCGAGTCGATCAGCCACACCTGGACGGTGACGCCGGACTGCTTGGCGGCCTCGATCTTGTCGTTGATGTGGGTGAGCGCGGCGCTGACGAAGGGGTACGACGCCCCGCCGACCGCCGCGCCGAGCACGAGCGTGTCGACGAGCCGGGCCGTCAGCCGCCGCCCGAGCCCGGCCGGCCGCGCCGCCGCCTGCGCCCGCGCCGCCGACAGGAACGGATCCTCGGCGACCGGCTTCCAGGGCAGCACGGGCTGGCCGGCGTCCTGCCCTGCGGGGCTGGGGGCGAGCCCGGCGGCGGGCTGCGGCGGGACCGGCGCCGGGGCCGGGGCCGGGGCGGGCTGCGGGGTCCAGGAGGCGGCGGCGGGCGACGGCTGGACGGGCATGCCGCCCAGCCGGGCGGAGCCGCCGGGAGCGGCGGAACCGGAGGGGCCGGCGGGAGCGGCGGGGCCTGCGGGTGCGGCGGGACCGGGGGCGGGGCGGGCCGGCAGGCTCGCCGGGGCCTCGGCCTGCCCGCCGGTGGGTGCGCCGGCCGGGGCGCCCGCCTGGCCGCCCGCCGCGGGCCACGCCGGCGCCGCCGTGGCCGCGCTCGCCGGGGCGGGAGCGGCGGCAGCGGCGGTCGGCACGGGCGCGGCGGGCGAAGGCGCGGCGGGAGCGGTGCCGGAAGCGGTGCCGGAACCCTGCGCGGGAACGGCGGCCCGGCCGTCGGCGGCGTCACCGGCCGGGGGCCAGGCGGGCGAGGAGCCCGCGCCGGCGTCCGCGACGGCGCCGGACGTCCGCGCGGGAGCAGCGGCCCGGCCACCGGCGGCCTCACCGGCCGCGGGCCGGTCCGGTCCCGCCGTACCGGAGCCGTCCGCCGGGGCGGCGGCGGGCTCCGGCGCCGGCCAGGCGGCGCGCGGGTCGGGCGTGCCGCCCCAGGAGACCTTCTGGTCGCGCTCGCCGCCGAAGCCGGTCTGGCGGTCCGTGGTCGCCTGCCAGGCGGAGGCGGGCTCCTGCGGGGCGGCGGTCTCGGCGGCCGTGCCGGCCGGCTCCTCGTCGAGGAAGACCGGCCCGGTCTCCTCGACCGCGGGGACGGCCGGGAGCGACGGCGCGGGCGCCGGGCTCGGGGCCAGTTGGGGGGCGACGGCGACCGGCGGGGCCGGGAGCGCCTCGCCCTCCTTGGGCGCGGGGCGACTCGTACCGGGGACCCACGCACCGCCGTTCCAGTACCGGATGTACCCGGGAATGGACGGGTCCGGGTAGTACCCCGCCTGCGGTACCTCGCCGCCGCCTCCAGGAGGAGTAGCCACTGCCCCGACTCCGTTCAGTCACAACGTCTTTGATCCGCCAGGGCCGCGCGCCGTCCGCACCGACCGCGCCGAGCCCAAGGAGGACAGTAACGAAGAACGCCGCCGCACGGACAAGGAGCCCACCAGAAAGCCCGCCTTCGAGGGACAGCTCCCCGGATTTGTCACACAGCGTGATCCTCGGGCCCGGAAAAATTTTCCTCAGAAAGTTTTCCGAAGTCGCGTAATGGATCGGCCGGACCCCGCTCTCTCCTCGTGAAGGCCCGTCCCGGGGCCCCCACCGCACAGGGAGACAGGACCATGCAGAACACCGAGAACAACGTCGTGGAGCGCGAGCTGGAGCTGAAGCTCGTCCTCTCCCCCGAGCGCTCGATCCCCGTCCCGGCCCGTCTCGCCTACCGGATCGACGATCCGTACGCCGTCCACATCACCTTCCACATCGGCTCCGATCACCCGGTCAACTGGACCTTCGCCCGCGAACTCCTCGTCGAGGGTGTGTTCCGGCCCTGCGGCCACGGCGACGTCCGCATCTGGCCGACGAAGGTCGACGGGCGCAACGTCATCCTGATGGCCCTCTCCTCCCCCGACGGCGACGCCCTCCTGGAGGCGCCGTCGGCGCAGGTGTCCGCCTGGCTGGAGCGGACCCTGCGGGCGGTCCCGCCGGGCACGGAGGCCGAGCAGCTCGGCATCGACGAGGGGCTCGCCGAGCTGCTCGCCGCGACGGTCGTGGCGGACGAGCTGTGGCTGGGCGACCCGTGGCCGTCGGACGAGTCCGAGGGCGAGCTGTGAGCCGGGGCCGTTCCTCCGTGCCCGTACGGGAAGGGTCAGAAGAGCTTGCCGGGGTTGAGCAGGCCCAGCGGGTCGAAGGTCTCCTTGATGCCGCGCTGCAGCTCGACGCCCACCGGTCCCAGCTCCCTGGCCAGCCACTCCTTCTTCAGGACCCCGACCCCGTGCTCGCCGGTGATCGTGCCGCCGAGTTCGAGTCCGAGCGCCATGATCTCGTCGAAGGACTCCCGCGCCCGCCGCGACTCGTCCTCGTCGGCGTGGTCGAAGCAGACGACGGGATGGGTGTTGCCGTCGCCCGCGTGCGCGCAGACCCCGATGGTCAGCCGGTACCTGGCGGCGATCGCCGCCGTGCCCGCGAGCATCGCGGCCAGCCGGGTGCGGGGCACGCACACGTCGTCGATCATCGTGGCCGTCTTGAGGGTCTCCAGGGCGGTGAGCGAGAGCCGCCGCGCCTGGAGGAGCAGCTCGGACTCGGCGGCGTCCTCGGCCGGGACGACCTCGGTGGCGCCCGCGGCCCGGCACAGCTCCCCCACGGCGGCCAGATCGGCGGCCGGGTCGGGGGTGTCGAAGGCGCACAGGAGCAGCGCCTCGGTGGTGTCGGGCAGACCCATGTGGGCCAGCTTGTTGACGGCCCGGACGGTGGTGCCGTCCATCAGTTCGAGGAGCGACGGGGTGTGGCCGCGCTCCATGATGGCGCAGACGGTCTCGCAGGCGGCCTCCGCGGTGGGGAACTCGGCCGCCAGCGCCAACTGGACGGGCGGCTGCGGCCGGAGCGCGAGCACGGCCCCGACGACGATGCCGAGGGTGCCCTCGGAGCCGACGAAGAGGCGGGTCAGGTCGTATCCGGCGACGCCCTTGGCGGTGCGCCGGCCGGTCCTGAGCAGCCGGCCGTCGGCGAGGACGACGTCCAGACCGAGCACGTACTCGGCGGTGACCCCGTACTTCACGCAGCACAGGCCGCCGGACGCGGTGCCGATGTTGCCGCCGATGGTGCACATCTCCCAACTGGAGGGGTCCGGCGGGTAGTACAGGCCGTGCTCGGCGACGGCCCGGGACAGCACGGCGTTGATCACGCCCGGTTCGACGACGGCGATGCGGTCGACCGGGTCGATCTCCAGGATGCGGTCCATCTTGACCAGGGAGAGGACGATGCAGCCGTCGGTGGCGTTGGCGGCGCCGGAGAGCCCGGTGCGGGCGCCCTGCGGGACGACCGGGACCCGCAGCTCGGTCGCGGTGCGCATGACGTGCCGGACCTGTTCCACGGTGCGCGGGAGCACGACGGCCGCGGGGGTGCCGGCCGTGCAGAAGCTCGCCATGTCGTGGGCGTAGGAGGCCGTGACGTCCGGGTCGGTGAGGAGGGCGTCGGCGGGGAGTCCGGCGGCGAGGGCCCGGTGGAGCCGCGCCGGGAGGCCGGTTCGAGGATCGCTCTGCTGAAGATCGTCCATGCGTCCAGCGTGGCACCCGGGGCCATCGGTGTGAACCCGCCGGAGCGGGCGCTCGTGTGCTCTTCGTACAGCCGCGCCCGGGAGCACAGTGAGCGCCATGAAGACCGAGAACGTGTCGAGGACGGTCCTCGCCTGCGGCGTGGGCGCGGTGCTCGCGGCGACGGCGCTGGTGTACGTGCCCGAGCTGGTCGGCCGGACGCCGCCGCCCGCGCCCGGTCCCGCCGAGCGGGCGGCGAAGGCGGCGAACGCGGGGGCGCAGGCGGCCCTGCCGGATCTGGTCGCGCTGATCGCGGACCGGGAGAAGTGGCTGCGGGCCCATCCCGGTGACGAGGCGTCGTGGGCGATGCTCGGCGCCGCCTATACGGAGCGGGGGCTGCGGCGCGCGGACGCGGCGGACCTGCCGCGCGCGGAGGGCGCCCTGAAGCGCTCGCTGGCGGTGCGGCCGGCGGCGCGCGGAAATCCGGACGCGCAACTGGGGATGGCGGCCCTGGCGAACGCCCGCGGGGACTGGAAGTCGGCGAAGGAGTGGGCCGAGCGGGTGCGCGGGGCGAACCCGAAGCGGTGGTCGGCGTACCCGGTGCTGATCGACGCGTACAACGGTCTCGGCGACTACAAGGCGGCGCGGAAGGCGACGGAGACGCTGGCCGAGCTGCACTCGGGCGCGGTGGTCCGTGCCCGTACGGCGCAGGTGTACCGCGATCGCGGCTGGCGCGAGGACGCGGGCGCGGCGGCGCTCGACGCGGTGGCACTCGCCCGGACGCCGACCGAGAAGGCGGCGGCGCTGGCCCGGCTCGGTGACCTGGCGTGGGAGCGGGGCGAGCCGGAGGAGGCGCTGGGGCAGTACGGGGCGGCGCTGGGTCTCGTACGGGATCACGGCCCGTCGCTCGCGGGCCGGGCGCGGGCGTTCGCGGCGCTCGGCCGGACGGCGGAGGCGGTCCGCGACTGGCGGGCGGCGCTGGAGCGATTGCCGCTGCCGGAGTACTTGCTGGAGGCGGGCGAGCTGTTCGAGGCGCTGGACCGGGACGCGGAGGCGCAGGCGCTGTACGAGCGGGCCCGCACCGGCGGCTGGCCGCGGGCGGAGGCGGTCCTCGGCCTGCTGGAGGCGGAGCACGGCGACCCGGCGGCGGCGGTGCGGCGGCTGCGCGCGGAGTGGGCGCGGGGGCACCGTTCGGTGCAGGTGGCGGACGCGCTGGGGTGGGCGCTGCATCGGGCGGGCGAGCCGGAGGAGGGGCTGGAGTACGCGAAGCGGGCGACGGAGGAGGGGCTGCGGAGCGCGCTCTTCGCCTACCACCGGGGGGAGATCGAGCGGGCGCTCGGTGCGGAGGGGCCGGCGCGGCGCCACCTCGCGGAGGCCCTGCGGACCAACCCCCACTTCTCCCCCCTGCTCGCGGCGCGGGCAAGGCAGTCCCTGACAACCCTGGGCCCCCCACCGGACACCCTCCCGAGCGACGGGGACACCGCACCTACCCCGCCGAAACGACCGGCGGGCGAGCGCGCGTAGCGCCGTACCCGGCCGGCCCACGCCGTTGTGGGCATTCGTCCCGCTGGCGCGGTGCCCGCCCTTGCCGGGCCGTCGCCACTCCGTTGTGGGCATTCGTTCCGCTGGGGCGGAACGGGTGGGCACAACGGAACGGCGCCCTTTGCCGGGCCTAGGCTCCTGGTGCCTTGACCCGCACCACGAGTACGGCACCGTCGTGGTGCGGCCAGGAACAGGTGCGGAACGCGCCCGCATGGGCGCCGTCCCGTGTGCCCACCCGTCCCGCCCCAGCGGGACGATTGCCCACACGGGGGTGGGGATGGGGCGGAGGCCCACCGGGGCGCCGTCCCGGCGGGGCGGAGGCCCACCGGGGCGGTGCGGGGGCGGCGGGGGCTAGAGGTTGCCGCGCTTTTCCTGTTCGCGCTCGATCGCCTCGAACAGCGCCTTGAAGTTCCCCTTCCCGAAGCCCATCGACCCGTGCCGCTCGATCATCTCGAAGAAGACCGTCGGACGGTCCTGCACCGGCTTCGTGAAGATCTGCAGCAGGTAGCCGTCCTCGTCGCGGTCGGCCAGGATCTTCAGCTCGCGCAGCTCGTCGATCGGGACACGGGTGTCGCCGACCCACTCGCCGAGCGTGTCGTAGTACGCGTCCGGGACGGACAGGAACTCGACACCCGCGGCCCGCATCGTCCGCACGGTGGCGACGATGTCGTTCGTGGCGAGGGCGATGTGCTGGACGCCCGGGCCGCCGTAGAACTCGAGGTACTCGTCGATCTGCGACTTCTTCTTCGCGATCGCCGGCTCGTTGATCGGGAACTTCACCTTCTTGGTGCCGTCGGCGACGACCTTCGACATCAGCGCCGAGTACTCGGTCGCGATGTCGTCGCCCACGAACTCCTTCATGTTCGTGAAGCCCATGACGTTGTTGTAGAAGGCGACCCACTCGTTCATCTTGCCGAGCTCGACGTTGCCCACGCAGTGGTCGATGGCCTGGAAGGTGCGCTTGGCCGGCGGCTCGACGATCGGCTTGGCGGCGACGTAGCCGGGGAGGTAGGGGCCGTCGTAGCCGGAGCGCTCGACGAGGGTGTGGCGGGTCTCGCCGTACGTGGCGATGGCGGCCAGGACGACGGTCCCGTGCTCGTCCTTCAGCTCGTACGGCTCGACGAGGCCGGTGGCGCCCTGCTCGACGGCGTGGGCGTAGGCGGCACGCGCGTCCGGCACCTCGATCGCCAGGTCGATGACGCCGTCGCCGTGCGCGGCGACGTGCTCGTCGATGAAGCGGCCCCAGTCGCTGGTGGCCTTGATGACGGAGGTGAACACGAAACGGGCGGCCCCGTTCGTGAGGACGTAACTGGCGGTCTCGCGGCTGCCGTTCTCCGGTCCGGAGTACGCGACCAGCTTCATGCCGAAGGCCGTGGAGTAGTAGTGCGCGGCCTGCTTGGCGTTGCCGACGGCGAAGACGACCGCGTCCATTCCCTTCACCGGGAAGGGATCGGCCTCACGCGCGGTGCTCAGGGTCTGATCGATGGTCTCAGTCATGGGAGCAGGGTCACCCCGGGCGGCAGGCTGCGCAATAGTTTGTTGTTTCCCTGGTCAATGTGTACAGCGGCAAGCGAGTATGGCCGTGCGACTTGTACATCCTGACCATCGGGAGGCCGCCGTGGCGATCGATCATCTGGACGGGCGGCTGATCGTGCTGCTCGCCGAGGAGCCCCGGATCGGGGTCCTGGAGGCGTCGCGACGCCTGGGCGTGGCGCGCGGCACCGTCCAGGCCCGCCTCGACCGGCTTCAGTCGAACGGAGTCATCCGGGGTTTCGGGCCGCAGGTCGATCCGGCGGCCCTCGGCTACCCGGTCACCGCCTTCGCGACCCTGGAGATCAAACAGGGCCAAGGCGCCGATGTACGCGGCCACTTGGCGACCGTGCCGGAGGTCCTGGAGCTGCACACCACCACCGGCCACGGGGACATGCTGTGCCGTCTGGTGGCCCGCTCCAACGCCGATCTCCAGCGGGTGATCGACCGCGTCGTCGGTTTTGATGGCATCGTCCGGGCCTCCACGGCGATCGTCATGGAGAACCCGGTCCCCCTGCGGATCATCCCGCTGGTGGAACAGGCCGCGGAGGACCGGGACCCGCCGCGGTGACCCCCGGGCCCTGTGCCCCCGGGGCCTTGTGGAGGGACGCGCGTGAGCTTCTGGGACTATCTGGTCAGTCGCCACCAGCAGTTGCTCACCGACGCCTTCCAGCACGTCAGCGCCGTCTTCCAGTGCATGCTGATCGCCACCGCGGTCGGCGTGCTGATCAGCCTGCTCACGTACCGCAGCCCGTGGGCGGGCAGCGTGGCGATCATGTCCACGGCCACCCTGCTCACCATCCCCTCCCTCGCCGCGATCGGTCTGCTCATCCCGCTCGTCGGCCTGGGCGTGCCGCCCACCGTCATCACCCTCACGCTGTACGGGCTGCTGCCCGTGGTCCGCAACGCGATCGTGGGCCTGCGCGGGGTGGACCCGAGCCTGGTGGACGCGGCCAAGGGCATCGGCATGTCCCGGGCGGCCCGGCTGCTGCGGGTCGAGCTGCCGCTCGCGTGGCCGCCGATCCTGACCGGCATCCGGGTGTCGACCCAGATGCTGATGGGGATCGCCGCGGTCGCCGCGTACGCCTCGGGGCCCGGTCTCGGCAACGAGATCTTCCGCGGCATCGCCTCCCTGGGCAGCGCCAACGCCATCAACCAGGTGCTCGCCGGCACGCTCGGGATCGTGATCCTCGCCCTGCTCTTCGACGGGGCGTACGTCCTGCTCGGCCGCCTGACCGTACCAAGGGGGATCCGTGTCTGAGACCGCCGTCACCACCTCCGGCGCCTCCATCGAGCTGGAGGACCTCACCAAGCGCTACCCGGGCAATCCGCACCCCTCCGTGGACGGCGTCAGCATGGAGATCAAGGCGGGCGAGACGGTGATCTTCGTCGGTCCGTCCGGGTGCGGGAAGTCCACCACCCTGAAGATGATCAACCGGCTGATCGAGCCGACCAGCGGCCGCATCCGCATCGGCGACGAGGACGTCACGAACATCGACCCGGTGAAGCTGCGCCGGAAGGTCGGTTACGCCATCCAGTCCTCCGGCCTCTTCCCGCACATGACGGTGGCCGAGAACATCGCCCTCGTACCGAAGATGGTCGGCTGGTCGAAGTCCCGGGTGAAGGACCGGGTCGAGGAGATGCTGGACCTGGTCGGCCTCGACCCGCGCGAGTTCCACGGCCGTTATCCGCGCCAGCTCTCCGGCGGCCAGCAGCAGCGGGTGGGCGTGGCCCGGGCGCTCGCCGCGGACCCGCCGGTGCTGCTCATGGACGAGCCGTTCGGCGCGGTCGACCCGATCACCCGCGACCACCTCCAGGACGAGCTGATCCGGCTCCAGCACGAGCTGCACAAGACGATCGTGTTCGTCACCCACGACTTCGACGAGGCCATCAAGCTCGGCGACCGGATCGCGGTGCTGCGCGAGCGCTCGCACATCGCCCAGTTCGACACGCCGGAGGCGATCCTCACCAACCCCACCGACGACTTCGTCTCCGGTTTCGTCGGCGCGGGCGCGGCACTGAAGCGGCTGAACCTCACCCGGGTGCGGGACGTCGGGGTCGCCGACTTCCCGACGGTGACGGTCGACGACCCGCTCCAGTCGATCTTCAACGCGCTGCGCAAGGGCCCGCACAACGAGCTGCTGATGCTGGACCGGCGCGGCCGGCCGTACAAGTGGCTGCGGCGCGGGGACCTGATGCGGGCCAAGGGTTCGCTGGCCCGGGCGGGCACCCTCGTGCACGACACGGTGACCCGGGACGCGACCCTGCACGACGCCCTGGAGGCGGTCCTGATCGACAGCGGCGGCCGGGTCGCGGTGACCGGGCGGCGCGGTGAGTACATCGGGGTGGTCGACATGGAGACCCTGATGAACTCGGTCCACGAGCTCCTCGAAGCCGACCGGCTCGCGGCGATCGAGCACCAGCACGAGCTGGAGGAACTCCGCGCCCACCAGACGGAGCAGGAGCTGGAGGGCGGAACGTGAGCGACACGGAGAACCGCCCGGCCGGCGAGCACGAGGTCCGGGGCCACACCTTCCTGGACGAGGGGCACGCGGCCGTCGTCGAGAAGGCGGAGCCTCCTCCCCCGCCGGCCGGGCCCCGGCGCCGGATCACCTGGCGCAAGCTGGTGCTGCTGCCCGCCTTCGTGGCGCTGGTGCTGCTCGCGACCTTCCTGTGGATCTCCAGCGCCGACCTCGACTCGATCGCCCGCAACGCCCTGGCGGGCGGCAACGTACAACTGCGGCTGTGGCAGCACGTGAAGCTGACGGCGATCTCCACGTTCTGGGTGCTGGTCATCGCGATCCCGCTCGGCATCGCCCTCACCCGCCGGGGCCTGGACCGGGCGGCCCCCGTCTTCACGGCGCTCGCGAACATCGGGCAGGCGACCCCGGCGATCGGCCTCCTCGCGCTGCTGGTGATCTGGCTGGGCATCGGCCCGTCGACGGCGATCGTCGGCATGGTGGTGTACGCGGTGCTGCCGGTGCTCTCCAACACGGTGGCCGGGCTGCGGGCGATCGACCCGCAGCTCGTGGAGGCCGCCCGGGGCATCGGAATGTCCCCGTCCGGCACCCTCACCAAGGTCGAACTGCCGCTGGCCGTCCCGCTGATCCTCGCCGGCGTGCGCACGGCCCTCGTGCTGAACGTGGGCACGGCGACCCTCGCGACCTTCGGCGGGGGCGGCGGGCTCGGCGATCTGATCACCTCGGGCATCCAGACGCAGCGGATGGCGGTCCTGGTCCTCGGCTCCGTGCTGACGGTGGCCCTCGCGCTGCTCGTCGACTGGCTGGCCTCGCTGGCGGAGGTGGCGCTGACGCCGCGCGGCCTGGGAGCGGAGGCGTGATGCGGGCGGCGGCGCGGTGTCGGCCGGGGCCGCGGTGGTGGCCGGGGCCGCGGTGGTGGCCGGGGCCGCGGTGGTGGCCGGCTGCCCTGATTCCGGCCCTGGTCGCGGCCTTGGTGCTGTCCGGCTGCGGGCTGAAGAGCGGCTCTCCGATGGTCGACGACGTGGTGCCGGGCTCGGTGGGCCGAGGGCAGCCGCTGAAGGGCGCCTCGCTCACGGTCACGTCGAAGACCTTCACCGAGAACATCGTCCTGGGCCAGATGATCGGCCTGGTCTTCAAGGCGGCGGGCGCGGAGGTCCTGGACCGGACGAACCTGGCCGGTTCGATCAGCACGCGCGAGGCGATCGTGAAGGGCGACGCCGACGCCATGTACGACTACACGGGC
Source organism: Streptomyces sp. NPDC006339 (assembly GCF_040612775.1). Taxonomy (NCBI): domain Bacteria; kingdom Bacillati; phylum Actinomycetota; class Actinomycetes; order Kitasatosporales; family Streptomycetaceae; genus Streptomyces; species Streptomyces sp. NPDC006339. The sequence continues at coordinate 7,218 of NZ_JBEXQW010000007.1, read as the reverse complement.
ACGGCCTGGATCACGTACCAGGGCAACGCCGAGCCGATCGCCGACCCGGCGGCGCAGTGGGAGGCGGTGCGCCGGGCGGACCGGAAGAACGGGGTGGTGTGGCTGCCGCAGGCGTCGCTGGACAACACGTACGCGCTGGCGATCAGCCGCAGGAACAACGAGAAGTACCGCCTGCGCACCCTCTCGGACGTGGCGGCGCTCGCGAAACGGGACCCGTCGGCGGTGACGGTGTGCGTGGAGAACGAGTTCGCCTCGCGCGACGACGGGCTGCCGGGGATGCAGAAGGCGTACGGGATGAGCCTGCCGGCCGCGAACGTACGGAAGATGGACGCCGGGATCATCTACACCCAGGTCTCGCAGTCCGATTCCTGCCTGCTCGGCGAGGTGTACACGACCGACGGCCGGATCAAGGCGATGGACCTGACGGTCCTGGAGGACGACCGGCAGTTCTTCCCGAACTACAACGCGGCGCCGGAGCTGAACGCGGCGACGTACGCGAAGTACCCGGCGATCGCGGATCTGCTCGGGCCGGTGACGGCGAAGCTGACGACGGCGGTGGCCCGGGAGCTCAACGCGGAGGTCGACGTGGAGGGCCGGGACCCGCACGAGGTGGCGAAGGAGTGGCTGATTGAGGAGGGCTTCATCAGGGAGGGGTGATGGCAGCCGATGGCCGCCCGTAGAGTTGCAAAGAAGACTCTGCAAAAAAGCCTTGCAGAGAGTGCTTTGCAACTCTACGGTGGAGTCATGTCCGAGAAGCACGAGTCCGAACCCCGGCCCGAGGCCGGGCACGCCCCCCGGCCCGAAGCCGGCTCCGGGGCCCGCCCCGCACCGCCCCCGCCCCGCGTGCTCGACCCCCGTTCCCTACGGGGCCTCGCCCACCCCCTGCGCATCCAACTGCTGCGCGCCCTGCGCCACCACGGCCCCGCCACGGCCTCCCAACTCGCCGAGCGGCTGGGCGAGTCCAGCGGCGCCACCAGCTACCACCTGCGCCAGCTCGCCGCCCACGGCTTCGTCGAGGACGACCCGGAGCGCGGCAAGGGCCGGGAGCGCTGGTGGAAGGCGGCCCAGCAGGGCACCGCCATCGACGAGTCGCTGCACGCCAACCCGGACCCCGAGGTGCAGGGCGCGGTCGAGGTCTTCCTCTACGAGATCGCGAACATCCACACCCAGGAGCTCCACACCTTCCTCGGCAACCGCCACCAGTGGATCGACGAGTGGAACGGCGCCTCCGACATCAGCGACTTCACGCTGCACCTGTCCCCGGAGCGGCAGCGCGAGCTCAACGAGCGGATACACGCCCTGATCGGCGAGTACCACGCGGCCGAGGACCGCGACGCCCCCGGCGTCCAGCGGGTGCGGATGCACCTGCACGCCTTTCCCCAGCACGGCGCGAACTGACCGACGTACGTACGGACACGACCGGAAGGGCCCGTCCCATGCACCCCGACATCCACCTCACGCTGCACGCCCTGACCGCCGCCGAGCTCCGCCACGCCGCCGCCACCGCCGCCCCCGCCACTCCCGTCCGCGTCCAACTGGGCTGGAAGCTGGTCGAATTCGGCCTGAAGCTGGCGATACCTCGGTCTCCCCGCCCCGTCTCCTTGTCCGCCTGAACCGCCACCGCACCGGGGGGACCACCGTGCGCTCACGCACGCCACTGGCCGGCGTACTCGCCGCCAACGCCATTTCCATCAGCGGCAACTCACTCACCCTCATCGGCGTGCCGTGGTTCGCCCTGGAGACCACCGGAAGCCCCGGCAAGGCGGGCCTCGTCGCCTTCTGCGCCGCCGCGCCCGTCGTGGTCTCCGCCCTCGCCGGCGGTCCCGTCATCGACCGGATCGGCCGCCGCCGGGTCTCCGTCGTCTCCGACCTCGTCTGCGCCCTCGCGCTCGTCGCGATCCCCCTGCTCAACCGGGCCGGGATGCTGCAGTTCTGGATGCTGTGCGCGCTCATGGCCGTCACCGGCCTCTTCCACGCGCCCGGCGAGACCGCACGCCACGTCCTCGTCCCCGACCTCGCCCAGCACGCCGGCACCCCGCTCGCGCGCGCCGCGAGCCTCTACGACGCCGTCTCGCGCGGCGCCCGGATGGCCGGTGCCGCCGTCGGCGGCCTGCTCGTCGCGCTGATCGGCGCCGACACCGTGCTGTACGTCGACGCCGCCACCTTCCTGGCCTCCGCCCTCCTCGTCCTCACGACCCTGCGGGGCATCCCGGCGGCCGAACCACCGCGCGCCGCACCACCCCTGAACCTCGCCGCCTACCGCGCCGACCTGCGCGAGGGCTACTCCTTCCTGCTGCGCACCAAGCTGCTGCTCGCCGTCGACCTCATGGTGATGGTGACCAACGGTCTCGCCCTGAGCTGGAGCGCCGTACTGCTGCCGCTGCACGCCCGCGAGGAGCTCGGCGGCTCGGCCGCCCAGGGCCTGCTGGTCGCCGTCTTCGGCGGCAGCGCCCTCGCCGGCGCCCTCCTCTACGGCGCGGCCGGTCACCGTTTCCCGCGCCGGCCGGTCTTCACCGCCGGTTTCCTGATATCGGGCGCGCCCATCGTCACCGCCGCCCTCACCGACACCGTCCCGCCGATGATCGTGGCAGCGGCGCTCGGCGGGCTCGGTGCCGGAGTGCTCAACCCGATCCTCACCACCGCCTTCTACGAGGTGGTGCCCGAGGAGCTGCGCAGCCGCGTCGGCGGCGCCAGCTCGGCCGCGGTGCTGCTCACCACCCCGCTCGGCGGCCTGGCCGCCGGCCTCCTGGTCGAGAGCGCGGGCCTCACGGCGGCGCTGCTCGCGGTGGGCGGGGCGTTCTTCCTGGCGACCCTCTCGCCGCTGCTGTTCCCGGTCTGGCGCCAACTGGACGCCCCGGTCCCGGCCCCGGCCGCGGCCACGCCGAAGGAGGCTCTCAGCAGCTCGGGACCTTCGACTCCTGCCCCTGTTCCAGGGCGCGGAGAGAGGACACCGCGTCGCTGAGGGCGGTGACCGGCACCAGGCGCAGGCCCTTCGGCAGCTCCGCCTCCGCCTGGGAGCACTCGGCCTTCGGCACGAGGAAGACGGTGGCCCCGTCACGGGCGGCGGCCTGCGTCTTCAGGGAGACCCCGCCGACGGCGCCGACGGTCCCGTCCGGGTCGATCGTGCCCGTACCGGCGACGATCCGGCCGCCGGTCAGCTCACCGCCGTCGCCGTCCCCGGCGATCTTGTCGACGATGCCCAGCGAGAACAGCAGTCCGGCGCTGGGGCCGCCGATGTCGGCCAGATGGAGCCGGACCTTCACCTTCTTCGGGTCCAGTTTCAAATAGCCGAGGGCGGCGAGCGTCGCCGCGTCCTGTGACTCCTTCATCTGACCCAGGTTGTGCTTCTCGATCTCCTCGTCGGACTTGCCCGACGGATAGACGGAGGACTTCGGCAGAACCGCCCGGTCGGTGCGGAACCAGGCGTCGGCGACCTCTCCGAGGTCGATGGGCTCGGACGGCCCGGTCGCCACGATCGTGGTCATCCGCAACTGACCCTCGGTCGGGCGGACCGGGACTCCGGAGACGGTGATCACCTCGCGGCCCTTGTCCTCGCCGAGCACATCGGCCGTCGAGCCGGGCTGTGCGATCGAGTACGGCAGCGGCGCGAGCCCGGCGACGGCGAGCAGCGCAACGACGGGCAGGGCGCAGAGCGCGAGGGCACGGGGGCGCGGGAGTCCGGCGAGACGGGAGAACACGCCCCCAATCTACTGGGCGGCCGCGCGCCCACCGCGACGGCAGCCGGTGGCCGCCCCCCTGGGGCGGGTGGCGGCCGCACCCGCCGCTACGGCAGTCGGGCGGCCCGGCCCACCCCGGGGCAGCCGGTGGCCGAACCCAGCGCTACGGCAGTCGGCGGGCGAAGAAGGCGCCCACCCGGCGCCGTACCGTCGCCACCGCCGTGGCCGGGTCGCCGGGGCCGACGAGCGCGGCCCGGGCGGCGGCCGTCACCAGGCCGGCGGCCTGGAGCTGCGGGACGAACGCCGCGTAGTCGGTGAACGCCCAGTGGTTCGCGCCGGTGAGCAGGGCACGGCGGCCGGGCAGCCCGGCCCAGGAGCGCTCGAGGCGGGCGGCGGCGTCGAAGCCGTCGGTGCGGAAGAGCAGCAGCGGCCGGTCGAAGCCGTCGAGGGGGGCCAGGTCGAGATGGCCCTCCAGATTCGCCACGGCGCGGATCCGGCGGTCGCCGTGCGCCGCGTACACGGCGGCGGTGCCGCCCGCCGAGTGCCCGACGATGCCGATCCGGCGCCGGTCCATGACCGGGGCGAGGGGCAGGTCGCCCAGGCGGTCGAGGACGAAGCGGAGGTCCCCGAGCCGGGTGTCGATCATGGTGCGGAAGGTCTCCGGGGACGGCGGCCGGAGCAGGGCGGTGGTCCGCATGCCGGTGGGGAGCTCCACCTGGGTGGCGTCGCCGGGGTGGTCGACCAGGACGACGACCCTGCCGTGGCTCGCCAGGTCCTCCGCGAGGCCGGTGCCGAGGGTGCGGGAGTCCCCGCCGCCCGGGGTGTACAGCAGCACCGGGCGGCGGCCGGGCAGGGCGGGGGCGCCGAGGTGCCCGTGGGTGAGGACGGCGCCCCAGTCCACCGTCCCCGGCTGCGGCAGGCCCGGGCGGACGTGCGGCGCGAGGTCGGCGAAGACCACGGCCTCGTCGGGGGTGAGCTGCGGGACGCGCGGGCATCCGCGCACGCTGCGGGCCGGGTAGAGGACGGTGAGCATCAGTTCCCGCACGCCGCCCTCCCAGGGGTCGGTACGGGTGTGGTCGGTGAGGTGGACGGTGCGCAGGCCGACGGGGTGGGGGCCGGTCGGCGCCGGCAGTCGCAGCGCCGGGCCGAGCAGCGCCTCTCGGGCGTGCGCGGTGGTCGTCGGGAGCAGCGCGGCGGCGACGACACCGGCGAGGGCGCCTCGGGCGAGGGTGCGGCGGCTGGGAGCGGTACGGCGGCTGGGAGCGGGTTTCGCTGTCATACCGGGCATCCTTGGGGCGGGGCGGGGGCCCGCGCGAAGGTTCAGGCCCTGCCCGAAAGGCTGGTCAGGGGCGAGGGCGAGGGTGGGGAGTCGTGCGGGTGCTGCGGATCCATTTCACGGCGGAGGACTTCGGACGGGTGCGTTTCGCGCCCCGGCCGGCGCCGCTCCAGGAGCTCCATGCGGCCCTGACGACGGCGGTCGCGCCCCGCCGCCCCGCGCCGCCGCTCTTCGGTCGCTGGCGCGGCCGGGTGCTGCGTGCGCTGCCGGCCGCCGCGGGGGCCCTCGCCGACCTGGTGCCGGCGGGCCGCCCGCCGTCCTTCCTCGACGTCCTCGGCGACAGCCTCGCCGACGGTTTCGAACGGATCCGCTCGACCGCGCCCGAGGTCGTCCGCTCCGAACTGGAGCGGGTGTACGGGGCCGCGCCCGCGCCGCGCTGGATCGCGGGCCTGCACGCGGGCGAGGAGACGTCCTGGCAGACGGTACGGAAGGCCCAGCGGGCCGCGTACGAGACGGTCCTCGCGCCCGTCTGGGCGCGGGTGCAGGACCTGCACCGCGAGGAGTTCGCCCGGCACGCCCTGGCGGTCGCCGAGCACGGCGTGGCCGCGGCCCTGACCGCCCTGGTCCCCGGCACGCGGCTCCACGAGGGCGTCTGGGAGTGGCCGGGCCGGCCGGGCCGTGACGTACGGCTCGCCGGCCGCGGCCTGGTCCTGCTGCCGACCTTCCACCACCCGGCGGGCCCGCTCCTCCACGACCTTCCGGACCGCCCGGTGGTCCTCACCTACCCGGCGGACCCCGGCCACCCGCCCGTCCAGGACGCGGCGCCCCCGGACGAGCCCCTGACCCCCGTCCTGGGCCGCACCCGCACCGCCCTCCTCCACCTCCTCGCCACCCCCCACACCACGACCACCCTCGCCCGCGCCCTGGGCGTCAGCAACGCGACCGCCTCGGCCCACGCGGCCGCCCTCCGAGCGGCCGGCCTCCTCACCACCACCCGCACGGGCCGCTCGGTGACCCACGAACGCACGGCCCTGGGCGCCCTCATGACGGGCCCGGCCCACGCGGAGCGGTAGGCGCCGGGGCGAGAGCCGGGGCGCGTCCCGGGGGCGTGGACGGGCGCGACCGGAGGGCACGGCCCCCACGAGGCGCCGGGCACGCTCAGCACGCCGAACGCGAGGCACTCGGCCCGACAGTCCGGTCGCTGCCACCGGCAGACGGCGAGCCCGCGCCCTAGCGCAGCGCGTCGGCGACTTCTCTGGCCGCGTCCACGACTCTCGGGCCCACCCGTTCCGGGACCGCGTCGGCCAGCATGACGACGCCCACGCTGCCCTCGATGCCGGTCACGCCGACGAGCGGGGCGGCGGCGCCGCTCGCGCCGGCCTCGAGTTCGCCGTGGGTGAGGGTGAAGCCCGGTTCGATGAGCTCGCCCTGGCGGGCGGCGAGGATGGCGCGGCCGGCCGCGCCGCGGTCCAGCGGGTGGCGGAAGCCGGCCCGGTAGGCCACGTGGTAGTCGGTCCAGGTCGGTTCGACGACGGCGACGGCGAGCGCCTCCGCCCCGTCGACGAGGGTCAGGTGCGCGGTCGCGCCTATGTCCTCGGCGAGCGAGCGCAGCGCGGGCAGCGCGGCCTCCCGCACCAGCGGGTGCACCTGCCGGCCGAGCCGGAGCACGCCGAGGCCGACCCGGGCACGGCCGCCGAGGTCCCGGCGGACGAGGGCGTGCTGTTCGAGCGTGGCGAGCAGTCGGTAGACGACGGTCCTGTTCACACCGAGTCGGTTGGACAACTCGGTGACGGTCAGGCCGTGGTCGGTGTCGGCGAGCAGTTTGAGGACTCGAAGTCCCCGGTCGAGCGTCTGGGAGGTCTCCGCGGTCACGACGCCCTCTCCTTCGGAGTGAGTGACAACGGACTCCGACGAAAGCCGCGGCACCGGTCCCATCGGCGACGCACGTCAGAGGCCGCCGGCAGGACGGGGTACACCGGCTGCGCTCCGCGGCGGCGCTGCCACGGGGCGTTTGCTTGAGCCGGGACAGTAGCGACCTGCTCCGCTCAGCGGAAGACCTCGTCCAGAATCCGGGCGCGTGCGACCTGATACGGGCGGTTCGGATCCTTAAGTCGGCCGAACACGGGACTTCGGCGGACAAGATCGCCCGCCCCGCCCTCCCGTCCCGGAGGAACGGCCCGGGGCCCGTACGCGTCGTGCGTACGGGCGACGACCACGGAGCCGACCGACGGCCTCGGCTTCGGCCTCGGCTCCGGTTCCGGTTCC